>CAZPZA010000058.1:0-5432 GCA_964590985.1 uncultured Gammaproteobacteria bacterium | reverse complement strand
GACAATCCAGTAAGCCGGGAATTTGAATATCTTCGTCCTACCTTAAAAATAAATCTTATTAAAGCCCTAAATCTTAATAAACCAAATTTTCAAAATATAAGCCTTTTTGAGATTGGAAAAGTTTATCTAGGCAAAACTTTGGACAGGCTAAATGAGCAATATTATTTGTCGGGAATTACAAACAACAAAAAATTTGAAGAAGTAAAAGGCATCATTGAACTGCTGTTTGAAGATTTGGGAGTAAAAGATGACCCCTCACAGCATATGGAGATTCTAGAAGACGCGATATTTTTCGAAATCAACTATTCCAATCTTCTTGCCAAAACTAACTTACAAAAGAAATTTATTCCCCTGCCAAAATATCCGCCAATTATAGAAGATATGGCACTTGTTGTAAATGAAAAAGTCAAAATAGGAAATATAATAGAAGAAATAAAAAAACAAAGCTCCTTAATTTCTAAAGTAACGCTACTTGACCAATTCGAAAACACAAGAACTTTCCATATTGTATGTCAACACAAAGAAAGAAATCTAACCAACGACGAAGTGGCAAAAATCCGAGAAAAAATCCTAGAATCGCTAAGGAAAAAGTTTAGCGCTAAATTAAGATAAGGATACTCCTTGTCAAAGGAGTATCCTTACAAAAAAATATTTTAGGGGGTTGGGGTAACAGTTTGGGTTGGAGTAGGAATGAAGGTAGGCGTGGGAGTTGGCTCATCAGATACAACCCGATCTGATTTTTCGATTGGAGGAAAGTATAATGGATCGTCTTTACGATTTTCTCTTATCCACTCGTCTATTCCCTCCTGCCAGCGATTTTTCCCATCTGCCGAAATAGGATCGTCCTCCTCAAATACAATAAAGTCTCTAATATCAAACTCTTGTTTTTCTATCTCGCTATCACTTGCTAATTTGTTGCCATCAACTTTAGAAACTTTTATTTGCTTATAAATTGGGCTTGGATTTTGCGGCTCTGTACCTTTTATAAAATATTCCGAACGGGTCGGCTGTCCATCTACTGGCAATCCTCCACCTAATGCATCCACTGTAACTGCTGTAACATTGTCTGGTTTATTAAACTCACTATTTGGAATCTCTTTAAGCGCTTCCAATATAACTCTTCGCCAGATAGGCGCAGCTCCTGTAACACCAGAGGCTACATTTCCCATAGGGCTGTTGTCGTTGTTTCCCACCCAAGTTACGACCATTACATTTGGTGTCCATCCTATTGTCCAGTTATCTCTTTTATCATCTGTTGTTCCTGTTTTTACAGCAATCGCTCGCCCTGAAATATTCAAAAAACTATTTTCTCCAAATGTTAGAAGTCTTGCGTTGTTATCTAGCAAAATGTGAGAAATTATGAATGCAACTTCTGGCTCTATTACACGTTTTTTATTACCTTCTTTCTGTTCGAACAATACTTTTCCCTTAGGATCTGTAACTTTTAATATTGCAACTGGTTCCACTTTATAACCACCATTGGCAAAAGCAGAGTAAGCGCTTGCCATCTCTATTGGCCTTACCTCTCCTCCTCCGAGAGTTAGCGACAAACCAAGACGATTGACATTTTCATCTGTTGGAGAAAGTGTAGTCAACCCCATATTATAAGCGGTTGTTAGTGAATTTCTTACACCTATCTTTGCCAAAAGCTTTACTGCTGGAATATTTATAGAAGAGCCCAGAGCGAATCTTAACTGTAAAGGGCCTCTAAATTTTCGATCATAATTTTCTGGAATGTAATCTTTCTCCTCTCCTGGATTTGGAAAAACTGTTTTTGTATCCAAAATCACAGACGATGCCGTATATCCTTGTTGCAAAGCAGTTGCGTAAACCACTGGTTTTATAGAGGATCCAGGCTGTCGAAGTGCTTGGGTTATAACATTAAATTGACCTTCTGACTCTTTTTCTTCATCTAAATCTTCTTCAAAAAAACTCTTGCTTCCAACCATAGCCAAGATTTCTCCGTCATTAGGATCGATTACTATACTTGCGCCATTTCCTACTTTTAAGCTTGACGCTTTCTCAATCTCCTGTTTTACTATCTTCTCTACCTCCTGCTGTAATTTATAATTTAGAGTGGTTGTCACCTGGAGCCCACCTTGCTCTACAAGTTCTTCTCCAAACTTATCAATCAATAGTTCTCTCACGTAAAAAGCAAAATGGGGAGCCTTAATAGGGCTTTCCGTTTTTGGCAAAAACTCTAGATCTTTAAGTCTATCTACAGCGTCTTCTTCTTCTTTTCTGGATATATAGTTATCTTGTCTCATTCTTCGCAAAACCACTTTTGTTCTCTCTATATATGCATTTTTATTTTGTCCATGAGGAGAAAAGTAAGAGGGGCGCTGGGGAAGACCGGCTAAAATAGCCGATTCTACTACATCAAGTTCTGACACTTTTTTACCAAAATATTTTTCTGCTGCCGCTTCTACCCCCACAGCAGTTCCTCCATAAGAAGCAACATTTAGGTATAGTTCTAAAATCTCATCTTTTGAGTAACGTCTATTTATCTCAACTGCCAAAATAAACTCCTTAATCTTACGAGGTATTGTTCGCTCGCTTGTCAAAAGGGTGTTTTTTACTAATTGTTGAGTAATCGTTGATCCACCGCTAACTCTTTGAAACAAAACAAAATCCTTTACAGCTCTTGCATAACCCCAGAACGAAAAGCCTTGATTTTGATAAAAATCCTTATCTTCAATCGCAATGGTTGCTTCTTGCAATACCTTCGGAATCTTATCTAAGGCAACATAAGTGCGATTTTCGTCTCTGTAAATGTCGTAAAGAACAATTCCGTTTCGGTCGAAGATTTTGGTAGATTGAGAAAGATTACTGGCAGAAAGTTTTCCGGGAGTTGGCAAATCGCGGCTATACCAAACAAACATACCAATTGCCAAAACTACCAACCCAATAATTCCAAACAGCAGCCACCTGCTGTAGAGGTTTAATGTAATTATATTAAACTTAGACCTACTTTTAAACCTACTTCTGTGGATTCTTAGCCTAGTTCTCCTTCGCCTCCAAAACATGTATAAAATTATACCAAATTTACCACTAGCTATAAATATGCTATACTCTGTAAAAATGGACAAGATTGAAGAATTGTTAACAAGAGGCGTTGCGAATATTATCCCTGGAAAAAAAGAATTAGAGAAGGTGCTCAGATCAAAAAAAAAGCTTAATGTTTACTTGGGCATCGATCCGACTGCAACTAGAATCCACTTGGGTCATTCTGTTGTTCTTAGAAAACTCGAAGCCTTTGTTCAACTTGGACATAACGTCACTTTTTTAATAGGAGATTTCACTGCGCTTATCGGCGATGCATCAGACAAAGACAAAGAGAGGCCTATACTGACTCCTGAAGAAATCAGAAAAAACTTTCAAACTTATAGACAACAAGCTCAAAAAATTCTTGACTTTTCCAAAGTAAAGATAAAATATAACAGCGAATGGTTAAAAAAATTAGATTATATAAAAATCATTAAACTTTGTCAGATGTTCTCTTTAAACGATTTCATAAGCCGCGAGCTTATTCGCAAAAGATTGGATCAAGCAAAAAAAATTGGACTACACGAAGTACTCTACCCTGTAATGCAAGGATACGATAGCTATTTCATGAATACAGATATTCAGCTTGGGGGAGCAGATCAAACATTTAACATGCAGGCAGGAAGAACTCTGCAAAAAATTATTCGCAATAAAGAGTCTTTCATCATAACTAATATGTACTTAGAGGGAACTGACGGAAGAAAAATGAGCAAGTCGTGGGGCAATGCGATTTGGCTGGATGAAAATCCAAATGATATGTTTGCAAAAGTTATGGCAATAAAAGATGATTTAATTCTTGAGTATTATACCCTTGCTACAAATGTATCGCTTTCGGAAATTGCAAAAGTAAAATCAAAGCTTAACACTAGTGGCAACCCTTTGAATATTAAAAAGGACTTGGCAGAAATAATTGTTAGAGACTTGTGGGATTCAAGGAAAGCAAAGCAAGCGAAGACGACATTTGAAAAAGTTGTGCAAGAAAAAGAAATGCCAAAAGCTATTCCTGTTTTTAAATATTCGGGTGATAAGCAAACGAATATTGTAGACTTATTGACAAAGCTAAACCTAGCTAGAAGCAGATCTCTTGCAAAACAACTGATCGAACAAGGAGGGATAACAATAAATGAATCACGCATTACAAATCACGATTCACAAGTAGATGTAAAAAATGATATGATAATAAGGGTGGGGAAAAGAAAATTTACAAGAATAGAAATAAGGAACGTCAGACGTTCTAAACGCTAGACGCTATTTAACTAAACGCTAAAGATATGGAGATTTTTCGAAAAAAGAATTGGATTATAAAATTAATTATAGCAATATCCGTTATTGCTCTTGTTGCGGCGTCTTTTCTTCCATTCCTAACTCTGCTGTAAAAAACAATATGGATCTGAAAACTCCAATTACTGAGGCAGCATCTCTTTACAAAAAATATGCTAGTCGGTTAGGAAAACTTGGGATTAAACGTCTTTATGATTTTCTGTATCACATTCCATTCCGCTACGAAGACTATTCATTAATATCAAAAATTGGAGAAGTTCAGGCTGGAGAAGTAGTCACAATCCAAGGTACAGTTATCGAAATAAAAAATGAATACACCAAAAGCTGGAAAAGATTGCAAAAGGCAAAGGTACAAGACCATACTGGCACAATAGATATTATTTGGTTTAATCAACCATTCTTAATAAACGCAATACGAAAAGGAGACTTTGTGTCTCTTTCTGGAAAGATAGCCTTTTTTCTTCACAAACTTGTAATGCAATCTCCGGAATATGAGATTACGCCAACTACCATAAATAGTCACATTAATTACCACGAAACAATACACACAGGCAGGTTAGTTCCAATATATTCAGAAACATACGGCGTGTCTTCTAAATGGTTAAGGCGCCAAATCTTTAATATCCTAGAAAAAAGCAAACATAAATTACTCGATCATATTCCTTACTCAATACTTGAAAATAACGATTTAATGGAATTAAACGATGCTATCGAACAAATTCATTTTCCAAAAAATTTAAAATATGTGACTCGGGCAAAACAAAGGCTTGCTTTTGATGAATTATTTACACTTCAACTTGCTGCTATGAAGAGAAGACAAAATTGGACAAAAAATTTGATCGCAGCACCTTTTTCTATAGCAAAATTTAAAAAAAATATAAAAAGCTTTTGGGAGAAATTACCTTTTACATTAACCAACGCTCAACAAAGGGCAGTAAAGGAAATCTATAAAGACTTGGCAGGGAAAAAGCCAATGAATCGTCTTTTAGAAGGAGACGTAGGAAGCGGCAAAACAGTTGTCTCTGCAATTGCCATGTATTTAGCGCGTCTTAATGGCTACCAATCCGTTCTTATGGCACCAACGGAGATATTGGCGCAACAACACT
>CAZPZA010000057.1:3068-5460 GCA_964590985.1 uncultured Gammaproteobacteria bacterium | reverse complement strand
TAAAGCGTGTGCCAAAAGATAGTGCTCCCCAAATTCTATATTATTTTCTAGAAGACTGCGGCATGCTTAAGAAGTTCTTGTCGGCCAAAACAGACAAAGAAGTGCGGAAATACCAAAATATAGCCAAGTTTTTTGACAAGTTACAAACATTCGAAGTAGAGCACGAAGACGCAAGAATTTTTCCAGTTATTGATTGGATTGATCTTTCCATGCAAATGGGAGAAAGTCCTCTTGCAACCGATATTGATTGGTCGGAAAACAACGCAGTTAATATCTTAACCATCCATTCAAGCAAAGGGCTTGAATTTCCTGTTGTTTTTCTGGTAGGTCTTGTTAGTCAGCGATTTCCAACAAGAGAACGACGCGAACAGATTCCAATCCCCCAAGATCTTATCAAAGAAATACTGCCTGAGGGAGATTATCATCTGCAAGAAGAAAGACGACTGTTTTATGTTGGTATGACTCGGGCTCGCGATAGACTATACTTTACCGCTGCCAATTTTTATGGCGAGGGGAAGAAAGATAGAAAACTTTCACCCTTTGTATATGAAGCATTAGGAGAAGATACGCTTACAAAACTATTTCAAAGACAAAAAGAGCAAAAAACTATTATACAACCATCGCTTCTTAACTGGGCGCCAAATATTATCTCCCCAACACCAGCGACCAGCGACCAACGACTAACGACCAAAATAAACTACATCTCATATTCCCAAATTCAAACCTTTAATTTTTGCCCCTTGCACTACAAGATGCAATATATACTAAAAGTTCCAGCAGCTCCTAGCGCATCTCTTAGCTTTGGTTCAAGCATTCATGCAACGCTAAAAGAGTTTTATCAAAATCTTCTTGATAACAAAAAACAAAACATAGAAGATATTATTCCAATTCTAAAGAACCAATGGATTGATGAGGGTTTTGACAGCAAAGCTCATCAAAAAGAAGCATTCGAAAAAGCAAAGTATATTCTTCTGCAATATCTAAAAAATAACTTTGTGGAAAATAAGAAACCAATTGCGGTTGAAGTCCCATTTTCGTTTTTTATCAGCAGATATTCAATCAGTCAATCCGGCTCTGCCGGGCTCAAAGTCGCTGGAAGAATCGACAGGGTGGATAGAATAGACAACAACAAAATTGAAATTATAGACTACAAAACAGGAACCAATGTACCAAAAGTTAAAGAACTAGCCACCAACCTTCAGCTTACTCTATATGCTCTTGCTGCAAGTGAGGTTAAAGACGATATTTTTAACAAAAAACCAGAAGATGTAATCTTGTCTTTGCATTATCTGGAAGAAGAAAAAAAATTAACAACCATAAGAACAAAAGAGCAGCTTGAAGAGGCAAAAAGTAAAATTTTACAAATTGTCGAAGAAATCGAAAAAAGCGATTTCTTCTGCAGCGGCTCAACGCTTTGCCAAAAATGCGAGTACAAGATGTTATGCAGTGCAGTTTAGCCTCCCAAAATATCATTTGCGAGCCCGTCAGCTGACGGAGAAGGAATCCCATGAATCTGCAAAATCAACATATTAGGAGCACGAATAGTTACCTCCTGTCCAATCATCTGTGTTTCTGATAAAATACAACCATGTCCCAATCAACAAAACCAAAAAGCATTTTCGACGAATTTACACGCAAATACCAGCTTTCAAAAACGTTGCGATTTGAGCTAAAACCAGTCGGGAAAACCGAGGATATCAAGAAGATGTTAAAGACAGCTGTTTTAACGGATGAGCAAATTGATAAGGATTATCATCAAGTGATGAAACCGCTTTTTGACGAGTTGCATCGGAAATTTGTACACGACGCATTGGATAAGTTTCAACTTCCAGAAGGCGCTCTCATAACCTTCTTTGACTCTTATCAAAAATTAAAGGAGGAAAAGAAATTAAACGAGCAAAATATCGGAAAAATAGCCGAACCACTACGCAAACTTTTAGCAGAGCAGTTTGCAAACGCAGCTAAAGATTGGAAACAACATTGGAAACAACGCTATGGAGGTATTAAGTTTACATCTGATGACTGGCACATACTCACCGACAAAGCTATTTTAGAGGTTCTCAAAAAAGAACATCCGGAAAAAGAAGATGAAATAAAAAAGTTTGACAGATTCTTTACCTACCTTTCGCGTTTCAATAAAACCAGAGAAAACCTTTATTCTGCCAGTGGGAAACCAACGGCAATCGCCACACGCATTGTAGATGATAACCTGAGTCGCTTTGTTGATAATATTTTGCGGTATAAGGATGTATACCAAAGTATTTTAAAGGAGATTCTTGCGCTAGAATCTGGAGCAAAAATTTTTGACCTATCTTACTTTTCAAACTGCCTTTTGCAATCAGGTGTAGAGGAGCACAACCGAAAGATTGGAGAAATCAATAAAGCCATTAAC
>CAZPZA010000057.1:0-2968 GCA_964590985.1 uncultured Gammaproteobacteria bacterium | reverse complement strand
ATCAGGTGTAGAGGAGCACAACCGAAAGATTGGAGAAATCAATAAAGCCATTAACTTATGGAGGCAGAAAAAGTCTTCAGAAGACAAGAAGTTCAAAAAGAAAAATTACAAATTATTTACCATTCTCTATCGTCAAATTCTGGCAGAATATACTACAGAAGAAACAGAATGGGAGATCAAGGAAGATAAGCAAGTAACTGACCGCGTTTGGCAGCTGATAGACATTACGAACAAATGCATTGAAAGAGCAGATAAGTTTTTTAAAGATTTTGGTAGCAACTTTGAAACTGGCGCTTGGGATCTAGAAAGAATTTATATCCTCAAACGATCACTGAATACGATAACGGGCAAGTGGTTTGAAAATCGCGCGACTATAGAAGGCGCCATCGCGGATATTTGCGGCACAAAAAAAGTGCAGAAAAAGAAAAATAGCGATGAGGAGGAAGAAACGCTTAAACTTCCTGACTTTGTTTCTTTGGACCAAATTCAAAAAGCAATTATGTCTCTAGAAGAAGGCGGAGCTGTTATTTGGAGACAAAAACCAACCAGAACGCAGAAGGAATACAAGCAGCCATCTTATTTTGAAATCGTTGACAAGAAGAATGGTCTGGAGGCTTTCTTGGAGATTTTTAGTCGCGAGTTTAATAGTAGTATTCAGCGTTTTGATAAAGCACGAACAGAGATTCGGGATGCTTTACCAAAACAAAATGAATACAAGAAAGATAACGAAAAGCAAAAAGAAGCTATAGTTGAGCTTATGCGAGCTTCCCTTTCGGCATATCAGTTGTTTAAATACTTTCACCCATATAAAGGCAGAGATGAAGATGGCAGAGATGCGGATAGTCCGGATGAGGAATTTTACAGCGAGTACAATGATATACGAGTAAATGACGATTTTGATTCGGTAGTTCCGCGATTTAATGCCTTACGCAATCATCTTGCCCGCAAAGATTATATTCAAAGAAAGCCGTGGTCTCGACGGGATGTGGAGCTCAAATGGAAATTGAATTTTGATAAACCTAACCTATTAACTGGATGGACTGAAACGAAGGATGAGCAGCAAGCTCAATATCGCGGATATATTTTGCGTAAAGACGGCGAGTATTATTTAGCGATATCAACCTATGACTACTATCTTTCTAGGACAAAATTTCCAGATATAGAGGCGGGTGAAGGGGAGGATTATTACGAAAAACTGGAGTACAGACAACTGAATTGGGGCAAAACTATAGCTGGCGGAAGAGTCTATTCATCCTACGCAAAACAAAGATTAGGGAGGAAATTAGAATATCGAGATCACAAGAAAGAAATTTCGGAACAACAACATGCCAAGTTCTTACTCGAGCTTATTCGAGAGAAATATCTAAAAAGATTTCCAAAACTTCAAGTGTTGTTGGATGGACATCAGTATAATTCCCCAAAAGAATTACAGAATGCATTTAATAAGGTAAAAATTGGAGGAATAACATTTGTCTCAATTCGTGCCTCTGTAATTGACGATCAAAAAGTTGAAGTAGCATCGGGTAAAAAGAAGAAAGAGCATCATCTCTTTTTGTTTAAACTTTTAACAAACAGTCTTCGCTCAAAAAAAGATAGCATCCATTCTGCCTATTGGAATGCCTTGTTGAATGAAAAAGCGAATATTGATGAGGATACGGGTCAACTCCTCATTAATTTGGGTGCAAACGCTGAAATATTTTTCCGTCCAGCCACGCCGAATTTGAAGCAAGAAAAAATTAAGACAAAATCGGGAAAAATTATCGGCGAGAATTATTCTGATAAAAAGAAGAAATATATTCGGAAAGAGCGATATACGGAAGATAAATACTTCTTCCATTGCCCAATTACGCTTAATGCTCAAGCGCCCACTATGTCTACAGGCACTATGATGGGTGCCCGTATTGGTTTTATTAAACGCTTTAATGAGTTTACAAGACAACAACTTCACAAAAAGAACGGTGAATTGACAATCCTTGGTTTGGATCGAGGAGAAAAACAACTCCTTCATTACTGCCTTATTAAACAAGATGGAACAGTGATAGAACATGGCAATTTGAATGAGGTAGAACACGAAGACAACAAAGGTAACAAAAGGAAGGTTGATTATTTCGCCAAGCTTGTTGCTCGAGAGGCGGAACGAGACTTAGCGCGGAAGGACTTGCGGAAAATAGAAGGGATAAAAGAGCTAAAGGAAGGGTATTTATCTCATGTTGTGCACAGAATTGTGCAGTTAATGCTAAGGTACAAAGCAATCGTTGTTCTGGAAGATCTTGATAGGGGTTTCAAGAGGGGCCGTTTCAAGATTGAGAGACAAACTTACCAGAAATTTGAGAAAGCCCTGATTCAAAAGTTAAATTACTTAGTTGCCGATAAGAATTTGCTTGATCAAAAAGAAGGTGGCGTGCTCAATGGTTACCAACTTGCTGCACCCTTTGAATCATTTAAGGCTTTGAGTAACCACAAACAATCAGGAATACTTTTTTACACTACTGCTAGTTACACCTCCAAAACTGACCCTGTTACGGGGTGGCGTCCACATGTGTATGTGGGTTGGAGCGATACAAACAAAAAGATTAAAAGTGCTTTTGAGAAATTTAAGAAAATTGGTTGGGATGAAGAAAAACAAGCTTGGATTTTCGAATACAACTCAAAAGATTTCACCGATAATGGTTTAGACAAGACGTGGAGACTGGTTGCTGATGATGCTCTTATACGACTGCGAAGAGAACGGAACTATCATGGCAATTGGGATACAAAAGAAGTAATACCAAAAGAGTTGTGTGGCTGGATTTTTGGTGAAAAACAATGGGGCGTAAAACGAATGCCCAACATCAAGAGTCAGATATTGAAACTTTACAAGGAAGGTAAACTGTCAAAAAACCTAACCTATCCTAAAAGTGATAAGAAGGGTAATTTCTCCTGACTTCACTTTTTAGGTGACCCAGATGATTTTGCTAGTCGAAGAATT
>CAZPZA010000056.1:0-5600 GCA_964590985.1 uncultured Gammaproteobacteria bacterium | reverse complement strand
CGCCTATTCCTTTAAGTTTCGGCCTTGCGACTATACTTCCCAGGTAGCACACTCTACGCCTTCGCTACAGCACCGATACCTCTCGAGGAGGTACCGATGTTTAGTGTGCAGTGTTTACTGCTAGGACTACTTGGGTATCTAATCCAATTTGCGCCCCTAGCCTTCATCCCTCACTGTCAGATCTGTTCTCGTAAGGTGCCTTCGCTGTTGTTAGTCCGGTAAGGATCAACGCATTTAACCGCTACTCTTACTGTACTCCTTACGTCTCCCAGTCTCGAGCTTTGCAGTATCTCCTACAAGCCTGACACTTAAGATGCCAGATTTCATAAGAGACTTACAAAGTAAGCTACGGATGTTTTAGACCCAATAAACGCGGCTGCGACTTGGACCGCTGGGATTACCGCGGCGGCTGGCACCAGTCTTGCCCGGTCCTTATTCGTAAGACTTTTTACATCTCACAAAAGCTTTCTCGATAGAGAAAGCACTCTGAGTTACTCTGTCACGCTTTCGCGTATTGCAGAAGTTTCCTGCCTGCTGCACCCCGTAGGGCTGGGAATAGTGTCTCAGATTCCCTCTCAGGGCTTCTCCGCTAAGAGCCCTTACTGATCATCGGCTTGGTGGGCCATTACTCCGCCAACAACCTAATCAGCCACAGCCCCATCCTATCACAAGCTTTCAGAGAAGAATCATTCCAGAAAACTTCTCCTATCGGTTTTTAGCCTCAGTTTCCCGAGGGTATCACCAGCAATAGGGCAGGTTAGCTACGTGTTACTGAGCAGTTCGCCTTTCCTCAAATTCTTGCGAATCAAAGAAAATGACTTGCATGTCTTAGTGCAACTCAGATAGCCGCAGCCTCTAGCAGGATCAACTAGATTTTAGTTAAACTGCTGAAGCACTCGACCTCCGAATTAATTGGGATATACTACAAAATTAACTATGCTCGTATACCTCATACCTTAATATACAAGCTCGCGCTTTTAATAGCGTCGATAAACATTAAGGCACTCATTACAGTTACCATTTTGATATATTTTAGATATTAACAGTATTTATAAACATTTCGGTAGTTTACCGACGGTGTTGTATCCCGAAATTATTGCACCCCTACCTTGAAAGCTACTTCTATGTAATTCAGCACAATAATTACGATAAGCAAGAGGCGTTAGCCTTCTTGCGTATGGTAAGATTAAAAGAGAGGAAACTGGAATGGGCTTTCAAGCAGAAGGGTAAAGGAATAGAAAACAAAGAAATATATCCATTACTTAATATAAAAAAGAGAAGATTTCAACAGCTATACGCTGAATACAAAATGAATGGAAATATACCTCAACTGAAATGGAACAGAAGACCTAAAAGATTATTAACTGATGAAGAAAAACTGCTAATTGACAAAACAATAAAAGAGAGTAAGTTAAATGGTGCGGTTGTACTTAGATTGTACATTAAGAAGTATTGTGGAAAAAATATCTCACATAATAAGATCCACGAATATCTTTTAAAAAGTGGTGTAGCTGAAGAAGATAAAAAGAAGAAGAAACAGAGAATCTATAAGTTCTATGAAAGAGATCATTCTTTTTCTTTAGGGCATTTAGATTGGCATGAATCCAAATGCCTGCCTGAGAAACAGGTATGTGTATTAATCGACGATGCCGGAAGGAAAATTATATCTGGGGAAGAAGTTAATAATGCCTTAGAGGATTATGCAATTCAAATAGTTAAAGAAGGTATTAAGATTGCTTTTAAAAAATATTCTGCTGTTTGGAGGGAAATCAACACAGATAAAGGTCCACAATTTTATGCAAATAAAAAAGATTCAGAAGGCGAAAAAGCGAAATCCAAGTTTGAATTATTTTTAGAAGAGCGAGGAATCACACATATTCCTTCAAGAAGAAATCATCCACAAACAAATGGAAAGAATGAAAGATGGTTTGAAACATATGAGGTAAATAGAATGAAATTCAAAACATTTAAGGAGTTCATTAGCTGGTATAATGATAGAATCCATTTAGGATTATCAAGAAAAGAAGGAATAACTCCTAATGAGGCTATTGGCTTTAAGCTTCAACCAGAAGCTATTTTAGGGTTATTTTTTAGGAGGTTTGAACAAAAATGAGCAAAAGAAACTATAGGGTAAGTACCCCATGCAATAATATTAGGATACTACAATGGGTTTGGCTTTACGTGGAAATTAGCTCTTAATTCTCTTAAAGTAACTAATATTTAAGCATTGAAGGTAGTCTCAAATGTCATTAAATTATACGCTTATATGTTATAATCTATTTCTTTTTTTCTTCTGTTCATTTTTTCTAAATACCTGTATGTGTTTGATTGTTTTGTACCTCGGATTAGGTTAGTAATTCCTGTAATTATTTCTTCTATGTCATAGGCATTGCAGATTATACCTACTTCATTGTCTTTTATTAATATATGACAATTTGAAATATCTTCAATTGTTCTTTTTGTTCTTCCTTTTGTGCCAATTATTCTTGCTCTTACTTCGTTAAGGTTCTTTTTTCTTGTAAAATTTTTTATATTTATTATTCTGAAAAGCATTTCTTGTTCTTTTATCATAAGGACTTTTTTAGCTGAAAATCCGAAGTTCATTGCATCTAGAATTATAGATGCCTCGTACTCATCTAAAGGATTTTTTGATATTAAAGTTACCTGCCTGCCTTTTAGTGTTATTTTAGTATTAAGTTTTTTTTCTAACTGTGACTTATTTTTTCTTAATTCATTGAGTTTTTTGAAATATATCATTTTCATTTTAATATGTAGAAAATTTGTTTTTTATATTTGTCGGTTAGGTTAGAACTAATGTAAATGGGATATTTTGGATTTGATGGACTGCGTCTTTTGTTATTAGGCCGGCTTCTATTGATGCTTGGATCGATTTTTTTCCTATTATACTGAAGGTTGCGTCTTCTTTTGTTTGTTGTTTTAGTGTTTTTATTGCTTCTTCTTTAGTTACTAGTTTATCTTTATAGAAATTTTCCCTGCAATCTAATTGTCTTTTTTCATCTTCGAATTTTTTTCCGATTAAGTCTGCATCGCATAAAGCGACTAGATTTCTGTACGATTTGTGGATTTTTATGTACATTTTATAGAGAGTATTTTATTGGGGATTTAGCACCACAAGCTAGGCAGTGTTTGAATTTTGTTCCTTTTTCTGTTAGGATCTCTGTGTCTGGTTTTGTGCAGACAGGACAAATAACAAACTCTTTTGCATAAAGTTCTAATTTCTCATTTACTTTTTGAGAGTTTAATTTTGTGTTTAGGATTAGTCGATCATTTTCTATTTTTCCTGCTGCTGCTAGCTCTTTCTGTAGGAATCTTGTTAATTGTTCTACTGAACGCCTTAAATATGAGGCTATTACTATAATATTGGTGATTATTGTGTTTTTTCCTACTACTTGACCTTCTACTTTTGGTATTTCAAATCTTTCCGTGCTTTTTTCTACTAGTTTTACTTTTTGGTATGCTTTTTTTAGTAATTGTTCGTAGGTTTCCATTATTTTAGGAGATGAGGTGTATTTAAAAACATGTTGGATGCAGACTTTTGTTGCGTTGTACTAGTTCTGAACTGGATTACTGTAAGACTAACTGATTTTGTAAAGGAGTGTAACAATGCAAAATTCATGGAAAATTCTAGAGTAATAATCACTTTTGAATAGTATCAAAACGAAAGATTTATAAACTCTTTCTAGATAGAATTATTGTATAAAATTAAAGCAAAATTACAATGAACAAGGAATTCACAATAAGGAAAAAGATAGCTAAACATGGCGAGAACTCAATTATAGTTATACCAAGACTATTACAACAATATCTAAAACCTAAGACAATAGTTGAATTAAATATGAAAATCCTAGAGGAAGCATAATAATGGAAGAAAAATTGACATATAACGAGCTTGAGTTGCCAAATTATAGAAATACTAGAAATGTATTTGCAAATCTTGATGTTAGCGATGTTGTCAAAGCCTGTGTGCTTGCCCCGGTTAATTTATTTATAGTCGGAAATCCTGGCACTGCAAAGACATTGTTAACAAGTGATATACAGAAAATTTATTTTAATGGAAATAAGCGGGAACAAGGCTATGGGGTTTTTATTAGAGCTAATCCGGAGATAGACTTATACAATGAGATATTTTCTGAATTAGACATTGAACATGCGCGGAGAGATCTTACTGATAATATCAAAGCATTGTTGTTTAGAGTAGATGAAGTCAACAGGGCTCCAACAAAAGCACAGAATCAATTTTTAGCGTTAGGAGATGGGGACATGGATTTTAAAGGCCGTTCAATAAAACTTGGAAGAGATGGCTACTTGCTCTTAATTGCTACTGCAAATATTGGCAATGGAAAATATACAGGAACATTTAATATTGACCCCGCACTGTATGATAGATTACATGTTATTCTAGACATAGACCATTATAGTCCTACAGATGAAGATAATTTTAAATTGGATGAAGAAGAAGCAAATCCGAGAGTAAAAGATGCTCCTAAAAAAGATCTAACAGATAAAATTATTCAAGCATCAAAGGAAATTGGGCAAGCAACGAAGAATCAGGGGCTTGAAGCGATTGCAGTTA
Organism: uncultured Gammaproteobacteria bacterium; assembly: GCA_964590985.1. Classification (GTDB taxonomy): domain Bacteria; phylum Patescibacteriota; class Microgenomatia; order Levybacterales; family UBA12049; genus CAZPZA01. The sequence goes on along the minus strand of CAZPZA010000056.1, from coordinate 1,006 downwards.
TTAATTATATTCGTTCTGGGCTTTCTAATTGCATGCTTAACGCCAGCGAAGGAAAAACTTCTATGAAAGGAAATGAATGGCCGATTAGATGTCAGGATTGTAGTCATAATAAGGGTGCTGAAAAAGCCATTTGTTCGTTTATAAGAAATCCTTCAGGAAGAAGAATAACTGATTCAATTAAAAGATATGCAGAGGCATTAGAATATATAGCGAAATTAAAAGATCCAAAAAAAGAAATAGATCCTGTTGACTTAATGTTCAAAAGTTTTGAACTTGTTGGAGCATATAAAGGACTATTAAATCCAAATATTCTAAGACAGGAATATCGTGAAAATAATCCTTTGTTTATGACTGAAACAGTTGAAAAACTTAAAGTAGATTTTAGAAAAGATGAAGATTATATTTTAAGTTCTATTGAACAAGCACAACAAGGAAAGAAAAGAGTAAGATTCTTTAGAATAGGCAACAATATAGGAGATTATGATAATCTTTCTTCTAAGGCTCAGGAAAAATATCCAGTTGAAGAGCCATATACTAACAGGAGACCAATTGGTTTAGCATGGGTACCTAAACTAATTGATTATGAAATAAAGAAAACTGAAGAAAAGCAAACCAAATAAAATGACAAACCTAAACATAATCGGAGATTCGGGAAAGAGAAAATCAAAATTTGACCCAGATTTAGCAGAGCAAATAAACAAACAAGTGGAAGCAGAAGAAAGAAGACAGAAATTAGAAAAAAAACTAGGAAAGAAAAGAGAAGTAGAGAAAGGCAAAGAAGATGATAAAATAGACAATTCAGCAACTAGAAAACTAACTGCTCCTAATTTTACAGATGTAATGTTTTTAGAAGGGGAATTTGGAAGAGATATTAATGAGAAAGTTCAGGGAAAATATGGAAGTTTCCCAGCAATTTCAATAATAAATTATGACGAAAAAGACAAAATAGTAAAAGGCTCAAATCCATTTTATGCTGTTGCTGTCCAGGAATTTCTTCCGGAAAATA
>CAZPZA010000055.1:0-5702 GCA_964590985.1 uncultured Gammaproteobacteria bacterium | reverse complement strand
AGAAAACGAGGTTATCAAAAAACATAAAAAGCCAACAAAATTAACTTTTGCTCCAAAAGATCATTTAGAATTGGGTGAGCAATTAGATATTATTGATGTAAAAAGAGCGGCAAAGGTTTCAGGCACACGGTTTGGATATCTAAAAAACGAAGGGGCGCTTTTAGAATTTGCATTAATTCAACTTGCTCTTGACACTCTTATTAAAGAAGGGTTTTCTCCAGTTGTTCCGCCTGTTCTTCTTAGAAGATCAATTGCGATTGGATTAGGATATTTTCAAGGGAAGGATAACGATGAATACTATTGGGTGTCAGAACCAAACTTGAAGAGTTCTAATCCTGAAGATCATCCAGGGTATTATCTTGCTGGAACAGCCGAACACACGATTGTTCCAATGTGCAAAGATGAAATTTTTGATAAAAAAGATTTACCAAAAAGATATGTTGGTTTTTCATCGGCTTTTAGACGAGAGGCAGGATCCTATGGAAAAGATACGAGAGGGATTCTACGAGCTCATCAGTTTGATAAAGTCGAGATGGTCTCTTTTGTTTCGGAAGAAAATGACGATAAAGAACATGAATATCTTTTATCTCTTGAGGAAAAACTGTTCCAACTTCTGGAGATCCCTTATCAGGTGGTCAAAATGTGTACTGGAGATTTGGGTTTTCCTACGGCTCGTAAATATGATATCGAAGCATGGATCCCGTCTCAAAACAAATACCGAGAGGTTACATCAACTTCTACAACTACTGACTTTCAGGCAAGACGGTTAAACATTAAATATATTAAAGATAAAAAACCTGCCTCGCCGACAGGCGGGTCAAATACAAAAGATTATGTGCATATTTTAAATGGAACAGCTTTCGCAATTGGTAGAACTATAATTGCGATAATTGAAAACTATCAGGAGAAAGATGGGTCGGTGGTTGTGCCTGAAGTTTTGAGGAAATATCTTGAGTTTTCAAAGATCGTTCCAAAGACATAATTATTAAAAAATTTTCAATTTTTAATTTTCAATTTGAAATCAAATATTAATTTTCAATTTTTAAGCATTGAAAATTCATTGAAAATTTCAAATTTTTAATTGAAAATTAGTAATTTTGGCTTCGTTATTTTTTCCTTATTTTGCGCCCCAAACTCTCATTTTTGAAGGAAGGCATTTTACTTGACAAATTAACAAATTTTGTTCAACATAATTATATTAGAGTTGGAAAGGCCCGCCTAAGCTTAGCGCTCGGCTTTTAAGTACTATGCGTACACGACTCGTGCTGCTAGGTATGCGGGATCAAGAGGCTCTAAAATTCGCAAGCTCTATTCAAGAGCTTCCAAAGAAAGGTAGGTGATAAGATTCATGGCAAAGAAAAGAAAGAAGAAGAGATAATTGGTAAGTCCGTCAGCCGACGGAGAGCCTTACCAATTGATCAGTTGGTAACTGCCCCCTGCCGTATGGTAGGGGGTTTTTATTTTTTATGATAAAATAATGTATATGTTAAGATTCGTAAGTCAATTTTTTGACTCCAACGAAAAGGAGCTTAAAAAACTTTACCCTATTGTTTTTGAAATAAACGCTCTTGAAAAAACTGTTAGAAAAATTAAGGATAAAGATTTTCCTAAAAAAACAGAAGAGCTAAAAGAAAGAGTTGCAGATGGTGAATCATTATACCTTTTGTTGCCAGAAGCTTTTGCTTTGGTAAGAGAGGCTGCAAGAAGAACCTTGGGTCAGCGACACTTTGATGTTCAGCTTATGGCAGCTATTGTTCTTGCTCAGGGAAAGATTGTGGAGCAAAAAACAGGAGAAGGAAAAACCCTTTCCGCTATTCCAGCTTTGTATTTGCATGCCCTAACAGGAAAAAGCGTGCATTTGGTAACAGTTAATGATTATCTGGCCCGAAGAGACGCGGGTTGGATGGGCCCTGCTCTTAACCTTTTGGGATTAAAAGTGGCTTCTGTAATTAGCGAGCAGTCATTTCTATTAGATCCCACTTATTTGGATACAAGTGCTACAGATTTTAGACTTTCTCATTTAAGACCGACAACAAGAAAAGAGGGATATAAGGCAGATGTTGTTTATGGCATAAACTCGGAGTTTGGGTTTGATTACCTTCGAGATAACATGGCTCAAAGTTTGGAAGATACTGTTCAAACCCGCCAGTTGGGCGGGCAAGAAGGCCATTATTTTGCGGTGGTTGATGAAGTAGATTCGGTTCTAATAGATGAAGCCCGTACTCCCCATATAATTTCAGCTCCAGATGAGGCTCCTACTCAAAAATACTACGAATACGCAAAATTAGTAGAAAAGTTAAGTTCGCAGACAGACTACAAAATTGACGAAAAGTTAAGAACAGCCCATTTAACAGACCATGGAATGGCAAAGATAGAAAAGCTATACGGTATAAGCAACATCTATGAAAAAGATTTTGATACTGTTTATCACTTGGAGGCTGCTCTTAAAGCACGAACTTTATTTAAAAAAGAGAAAGATTATATTGTCAAAGACGGACAGGTGATTCTGGTCGATGAATTTACCGGAAGACTTATGTTTGGCAGAAGACTTTCCGAAGGACTCCACCAAGCAATAGAAGCAAAAGAAGGCGCACCAATTCAAAGAGAGTCAAAAACTTTAGCTACTGTTTCTTTGCAGAACTACTTTAGAATGTACGAGAAGCTTTCTGGTATGACAGGCACAGCAGTGACAGAAGCAGAGGAATTTAACAAAATTTATAAACTGGATGTTGTTGTAATCCCCACAAATAAACCAATGGTTCGAGTTGACAGAGAAGATGCGGTTTATAAAACAGGGAGGGCAAAACTCTCTGCAGTTGCAGATGAGATAGAAAAGACATATAAAGCAGGACAGCCTGTTTTGGTAGGAACAACTTCTATAGAGAAAAACGAGCTTATTTCAGAACTTCTTCAAAGACGACGCATTAGACACGAGATCCTAAACGCCAAAAATCACGAACACGAAGCACGTATTATCGCCAAGGCAGGCGAAAAAGGCGCAGTAACTGTAGCAACCAATATGGCAGGACGGGGAGTAGATATTATCTTAGGAGGCGATACCCCAAAGTTTGGAGATGGTAAAGAGAAAATAGATACTCCCGAGTGGAAAGAGTGGGAGAAAAAGCACAAAGAAGTTGTGGCGCTTGGCGGATTGTATGTAATAGGAACAGAGCGACATGAATCCCGAAGAATAGACAATCAGTTGCGAGGAAGAGCAGGCCGGCAGGGTGATCCTGGAGAATCAAGGTTTTTTATAGGTCTGGACGATGATATTATGCGAATCTTTGGAGGAGAAAAAATTGCGGGACTTATGACAAGGTTTAACATGCCGGAAAACATACCACTTCAGCACGGAATTGTCTCAAGAGCAATCGAGCAGGCGCAGAGAAAGGTAGAGGGGTTTAATTTTGACATAAGAAAACATTTGGTTGAGTACGACGATGTTTTGAATAAGCAGAGGGAGATAATTTATAGCCGCAGAAGAAAGATATTAGAGCTAGAGGTATCAAAGGATAAAGAGGCATCCCCACTTCGTCAAGACTCCGCGGGGCAGGCAAAAGTATCAAACGGAGCAAAAAAGGAGATATTGGAGAAAATTTATAACTCAATTTCGCAAATATTAAATCTTGAAACAGCAAAAGGAGAGCTTGAAGATACAAAAACTATTAACCAGAATGTAATTGATAGTTTTTCAACAATAATTCCATTTGACCAGCATTCTAAAAAACAATTGGTAAAACAGCTTGGCGCTATTTCCTCCGATGAAGATAAAATAGATTTTCTGTATAGATTGGCTGTTGATATTTACAAAAAACGGGAAGAAAGACTAGGAAAAGATTTAATGCATCAAATAGAAAAGTTTGTAATGCTTTCGGTTATGGATAGTCTATGGATGGATCATTTGGATGCAGTGGAAAATCTTCGACAAGGAATAGGACTCCGGGGCTATGGCCAGAAAGATCCACTGGTTGAATACAAAAACGAGGCGTATAAAATGTTTGAGCAATTGATTAATGCGATTGATGATACTGTAGTTCACAGAATCTATAAAATCCAAGTCCAGCAAGCGCCACCGGCTGTGCCCACACATAGACACATTATTGCGCAACCTGCTGGGATCTCGTCTACTTTACAATCAGCGCCAATCAGTAATTCCAGAAAGAAACTCGGAAGAAATGAAAAATGTTGGTGCGGGAGTGACAAGAAATACAAAAAGTGTCATTACCCAAATTAATGAATCGTTAGACTGCAACCTGGTTTGTCTATTCGCCACAAACCTGGTTTGTGCGAGGCTAGTAGGATGGAGAGCTCAAGTCTTTCCACCTTACTGAAGTGTTTGTAGCTCATATAAATCTATTTATATATGAGTGGTGCACTTCAAAGTTATATTAGCGCGCAAAGCAATAGCAGTTTTTTAAAAACTTTAAGGAGGGGTTTATGAGAGCTAAAGATGCTATTAAAGCATTTGCTGATATTGCCGGGGTGAATATAAATGGCAATAATCCATGGGATATTCAGGTTTACAATCAGCGGTTTTACGATAGATTGCTAATGGATGGCTCATTGGGGCTAGGCGAGTCATATATGGATGGCTGGTGGGATTGCGAACAACTCGATGAGTTTATCTGTCGTTTAATGCGCGTTGCTTTGCGTCTGCGCGAGCCATTGTTTATGCTGGAGCACCCGCAAATTTTGCGCAGTTTGCCTCTGTTCTTGAAAAAATCCCATATGGCGGCTTCAAAAGCCAGCGATGAATTGCGCAATGTTTCGTACCATTATGACCTTGGTAATGATCTTTTCGAAGCCATGCTTGATAAAAGGATGGTATATAGCTGCGGATACTGGCGCAACGCAAGCAGTCTTGATGAGGCTCAGGAAGCAAAGCTTGATCTCATCTGTCGAAAAATACATCTTCAGCCGGGCATGAGGGTGTTGGACATTGGCTGCGGCTGGGGAAGTTTTTTGAAGTATGCCTCCGAACATTACGGCATTCAAGGAGTAGGAATTACTCTTGCCGAAAATCAAGTTGAACTCGCGCGTAAGCTCTGCGCTGGCTTACCCATAGAAATTCGTTTGCAAAATTATCGCGACCTTGCTGAAAAGTTTGATCGTATAGTTTCCGTGGGCATGTTTGAACATGTTCGACCGGAAAATTACAGTACGTACATGACATTGGTTGCGAAGTGCCTTACTCAAGACGGCCTTACTCTGCTTCATACTATCGGTAGCAGAGGTCGGTTTAATTCTGGTCAATCATGGCATGAAAAATACATTTTTCCGGGAGGAATGCTTCCTTTACGCAAAGAAATTGCTAAGGCCGCCTTTCCTTTCCTTAAAATCCTTGACTGGCATGTTTTTGGTGAAGAAGGAGAAGTAAGGCCGCATGACTATTATAGGACCCTGATGGTGTGGTATAACAATTTCAAACGTAATTGGACTAAAATAAGTGAAAATTATCAGGATAAAGCTGAGGGGAAATTTTATAGAATGTGGAAGTATTATCTCCTTTCCTGCGCCGGATCCTTCAGGGCAGGCGCTTCGCCACTATGGCAGATTGTTCTTTCCAAATGCGAATATCCGAGAATATACACGCCCGTTAGGTGAAATCACTTGACGGGTTTTTTATTTTGCGCTAGGCTGGAGAATAGCCATAGACCATGGGCGCAAAAATAAGTCCCATGCAGGCCAAGTGCTTTTTGTCT
>CAZPZA010000054.1:0-5739 GCA_964590985.1 uncultured Gammaproteobacteria bacterium | reverse complement strand
TTGGATGGCGCTCATAATCCAACAAAAATGAAGGCATTTATTAAGACTCTTAAAAAACTTTTTCCAAAACAAAAAAAGATTTTCATTGTTGCTTTTAAGAAAGACAAAAATGTTAAAGGAATCTTGCGGCAGATTTTGCCTGTGGCGGATTACATAGTTATTACAGAGTTTCGTGTAAAAACAGACATGGCTAAAAATGCCTCTGCGGAGGCATTTAATATCAAAAATCAAATATTAAAAATCAAATATGACGGGGAGGTTGTGGTTGAAAAGGATTCGAAAAAAGCTTTAGATAAGGCTTTAGCAATTGAGCAATTTAGCAATTCAACAATTATCGTAGTTACGGGGTCTTTGTATTTAGTGGGAGAGGTTAGAAATATGTTATAATCCTTTTATGGTTTTGTCCGATAGAGATATTAAAAAAGCTCTTAAGATGGGGAAAATAAAAATTACTCCAACGCCTGAGCTAAAAGTCCAACTTGGTTCCTGCTCTATTGACTTAAGACTTGGCAATATCTTTCGCGTTTTTGAATATAGCAAAAGTCCATATATTGATCCCTCTCAAAAAGACTATAGCAACGAAATTACAAAAGAAGTAAAAATAAAAAACGGTGAGCATTTTGTAATACAGCCTCACGATTTTGTTTTGGCTATGACACTAGAAAAAGTAACAATAGCAGATAATCTTATGGGCAGACTTGAAGGCCGTTCTTCTTTGGGAAGACTTGGGTTAGTAGTTCATTCAACCGCCTCTATTTTTGATCCGGGTTGGGATGGCAACCCAGTTTTAGAGCTTGGCAATTTGGGCAGAATAGCAATAAGGCTAACCTCTGGTATGAGAATTTGCGCAATGACTTTTGAGGAATTATCAAGCCGATCAGAAGTCCCATATGCAAAGAAAAAATTTGCAAAATATAGGTTTCAAGACGGTCCAGACGAAAGCAAAATGCATCAGGAAATATGAAGTATCACGTCGAAATGGACATTGATCTTAAAAGGAATCCTTACAAAGGGCTTTATGTTGCAATGGAAGGTATTGATGGAAGTGGAAAAACTACTCAAGTTGGTAGACTAGCCAAATATTTTGAGAAAAAGGGGAAATCTGTTGTCCAAGTACGCGAGCCGCGGAAAGAAGGGTTAATAGGCGACATAGTGCAGAAAATTTTGAGCGGAAAGATAAAAATGTCCTTAATTGCTTTGCAGTATTTATTTTCTACAGACAGAGTTTTGCATCACGAAGAGGTCATTATTCCTGCTCTTAAAAGTGGAAAAGCTGTTGTTTCAGACAGATGTTTCTGGTCGGCAATTGTTTATGGAATTTTAGATAGAACGAAGGGAAAGTATAACTTTGAAAATGCAGATTTTTTGCTTATAGCCCAATCGATACTTTCTATGTACCATAGGTTTATTGTTCCCGACAAAACATTTTACCTAAAAATTGGCATCGAAACTGCTATGGATAGGATTTCCCAAAAGAGCGATTTCAAAGAAATCTATGAGGATAAAGAAAAACTTAAACAGTTGATAGTAGGCTACGACTGGCTGGCTAAGAAGTTCTCTAAGGAAATTATGGTGGTTGATGGAGAGAGGGAAGTTGGGGAAGTGACCCGTTCAATAGTAGCAAGTATTAAGTAGTATGTATTATGTATAAAGTATAAAATTTCTTCTTATACTTACTACATAATACAAGATACATAATACAAATATGATTCTTGGGCCCAAAATTCTTCTAAAATTGATCAAGACTAAAAAATTAGTAGAGGGTTTAAGTGAAAGAGAACTAACCAATCCCGAGGGTGCGGGGTTTGATTTGCGACTGGGGGAAGTTTATAAAATTTCAGGGGAAGCTTTTTTGGGTGTTTCGGAGCGAAAAACACCGAATGTAGAGTTGGTTGCTAAGTACAATAGTGGAAACAGTGTCGTAAATCAGCCTCTCAAAAAACAACGCGATCGCGTATCCAAACGAGAGGCTAAATTACGTAAAGGTAAACTCGTCATAAAACCAGGAGAGTTTTATTTGGTCAAAACTATAGAGAGTTTTTATGTGCCAGCTAATTTGACAGTGAATTTTAAACCACGCACGAGTACATTTCGTTCGGGATTGTTCCTTCGCACCGGCAATGTTGCGCCAGGGTATAGAGGTCAAGTAACCTTTGCTCTTAAAAACGAAGGACCTTGTACAGTAACTATAGAAATGGGCGCGCGATTCGTCCACGCGCAGTTTGAAGAGGTAAAAGGTGGAGGAAGTTTGTATAAGGGACAGTGGCAGGGAGGAAGAGTGACGACAAGAAGAAAAGAGAAACAGGTATAAGAAAGTATTAAGTAGTATGTATTATGTATAACTACTACATGATACAAGATACATAATACTGATTTTTTATGGATAAAAAATCTCATCCCGAATATCAATACCTAAATCTTCTCAAAGACATTTTGAAGAATGGTTCGGATAAGCCATTGTTTTTTACACCAGAAGTTTTAGATGAGTATAAAAAGAGGGGAGAAAAACCTCCATTTATACGTTCTGTTTTCGGCCGAGAAATGCGTTTTGATTTATCAAAAGGATTTCCACTTTTAACCACAAAGAAGGTATTTACAAGAGGAATTATTGTTGAACTTTTGTGGTTCTTAAGTGGAGACTCGAATGTTAAATTTCTGGTTGACAACAACGTCCACATTTGGGATGAGTGGGCTTATAAAAAATATCAAAAATCAAATATCAAAAATCAAAAAGCTTTGAGTCAAGATGAGTTTATTCAACATCTGAAAGAACTACCAAAAGACGATCCATTTGTTAAGAAGTGGGGAGACTTGATAACAGTTTATGGAAAAATGTGGAGAAGGTGGCCGGCAAGCGATGGTCGAGAAATTGATCAATTGGGATGGGTAATTGAGGGGCTAAAAACCAAACCATACAGGAAGTCTTATGTGGTTTCGGCTTGGAATCCGGATTTTATTTATTCTATGGCGTCAAGAGGAAATGCCAACGAGGTGCCTCCATTTTGCCATACGATGTATCAATTTGCTGTGACGAATAATAAGCTAAACTGTGGCTTGTATCAAAGAAGCGCAGATATGTTTCTTGGCGTTCCTTTTAATATGGCAAGTTATTCATTGCTTCTTCTTATGGTTTCGCAAATAACAGGAATAGAGCCAGGGGAATTTGTGCATTTTTTGGGCGATGCTCATATTTATTCCAACCATTTCGATCAAGTTAAGGAGCAATTAAAACGAAAACCCAAGGCATTTCCAACAATGAAATTAAATCCTAAGATAAAAAATATTGATGATTTTACGCTTTCCGATTTTACTCTCGAAAACTACAATCCTTATCCTGCAATTAAGGGAGAGATAGCGAATATTGGAGGATTCTGATCGTCTTGAGCCTTGTCATCCCGAACTTGTTTCGGGATCTAGGCTATTTAAAAATAGACAGATCGTTAAGCTCAGGGTTTACTTTCTTAATAAGATTTATTTTCCAGGCTCTATGCCAATTTTTTAATTGCTTTTCGCGAGCTATAGCTTCTTTAATATCATTGTACTCCTCAAGATATACGAGTTTTTAAAGTTTGTACTTTTTAGTAAACCCATTAATCAGCTCGCTTCTGTGTTCAAGCAATCTTTTGAGAATATTGTTAGTTACGCCAATATAAAAAGTAGTATTATTTTTGTTTGTTATGATATAAATGTAATAAGTGAATTGTTTACGCATCGTGTTATAATCAATTATATTTAATTTAGATGCTGAAACCGCGTCAGACGCGGCTGAAACAAGTTCAGCATGACATAGACTAAATACTTACTACATGATACATAATACAAAAATTAGTATAATTGTCGCCATGGACGAAAAGAGAGGAATTGGTAAAGACAACAAAATTCCGTGGCACATAAAAGAGGATCTTGTTAGACTTAGGAATTTGACAAAAGATCATGTGGTTATTTTGGGACGAAAAACATATGATTCAGTGGTTTGGTACTATAATAAAAGCGGTAGACAGATGCCGGGAAGACTTTATAAAGTAATTACACGTGATAAGGATTATCAGCCAGCAAAAGAGAAAACTGTAGTTGCTCATTCATTTGCAGAAGCTGTTAGCTTCGCAAGGCGTCCCCTTGCGAAGCTAGAAGAAGAGGTATTTATCATTGGCGGCGGCCAAATCTACCAACAGGCATTGCCTTTTACGGACAAACTTTACCTAACAATAGTCGAGGGAGATTACAATTGCGACACTTTTTTTCCTAGATTTTCGGAGTTTAAAAAAGTTATTCACGAAGAATCCAAAGAGTCAGAAGGACACAGGTATAAATTTTTGGAGTTAGAAAGAGAGTAAGTATAGTTATGAATAGCCTAAAGAAGATTGATCCGCAGATTTACGAGCTTATTAAGGAGGAAGAAAAACGGCAAAAAGATGTTTTGGAAATGATTCCCTCGGAAAACTATACTTCAAAAGCCGTGATGGAAGCTTTAGGGTCGGTGCTTACCAATAAATACTCAGAGGGATATCCAAAGAGGCGGTATTATCAGGGAAATAAAATAGTTGACGAAGTTGAGATATTAGCCCAAGAACGAGCAAAGAAATTATTCGGTGTTCCATACGTCAATGTGCAGGCACTTTCCGGTTCTCCAGCCAATGCGGCAGTATATATGGCACTTTTGGATTATAAAGATAAGTTGATGGGACTATCTCTTTCTTTTGGTGGGCATCTTACTCATGGTGCGTCACTTACTTTCTCAAGTCGTTTTTTTACGTCGGTTCAGTATCAACTTGGCAAAGATGGATATTTAGATTACGACGCAATCGAAGAACTTGCCGTTAGAGAAAAACCAAAGCTTATTATCTCTGGATTTACTGCATATTCACGGATTATAGATTTTAAAAAATTTGCACAGATTGCAAACAAGGTGGGAGCCTACTTAATGGCTGATATCGCTCACATCGCAGGACTTGTTGCTGGCGGAGCGCATCCAAGCCCAGTTCCTTATGTTGATATTGTCACTACAACAACTCATAAAACCTTGCGAGGCCCACGAGGTGCTCTAATAATGGTGACAGAAAAAGGACTAAAAAAGAATCCAGAAATGCCTAAAAAAATTGATTCCGCAATCATTCCAGGTTTGCAGGGAGGACCGCATGATAATCAAACTGCGGCGATTGCTGTTTGTTTAAAAGAAGCGGCATCGAAACCCTTTAAACGCTATGCGGAACAAATTGTTAAAAACGCAAAAGCGTTAGCAAAAGAATTATTAAAGCATAATTTTAATGTTGTCAGCGGAGGAACGGATAACCATTTAATGCTTATAGATCTTCGGAATAAAAAAGTTAACGGAAGTATTGCTGCACTGGCACTAGAGGTTGGAGGGATTGTTGTTAACAAGAATACAGTTCCGTTTGATACCATGCCGCCATTTTATCCATCAGGAATCCGTCTGGGCACTCCGGCGATTACAACAAGGGGGATGAAAGAGAGAGAAATGGTCAAAATTGCTGGTTGGATCAAAAGAGTAATCGAAGAGGTGAAAGGTCATCAATTGCCAAATTCAAAAGAAGAGAGAATTGAATTTATGAGAACATTTAGAAAAGAAGTAGTCAAAAACAAAAAGCTTTTTGCGATTTCAAAAGAAGTAAAAATCCTCTGCTCCAAATTCCCCGTACCTTAAATCCCTATGTTCGAACGTAAACAACCTCGGGTGTTAGAACTTTAGAGCTACCCCGTATCGTTGTAGAGGTTCAAGTC
>CAZPZA010000053.1:4105-5763 GCA_964590985.1 uncultured Gammaproteobacteria bacterium | reverse complement strand
TATAGATTCCCGATCAAGTCGGGAATGACAAGGTAGGGTTTTGTCAAATCCCGAACGCTTACGGAGGCATGGTTGACTAAAGTGTAGAGATTGTATATACTATGTAATAATGCCAAAGACAGTAGGTTCTGCAAAGCCACGTCTGGACGTGGCAGGGCAGAATAAAGCCTACCAAGGCCTATTATGAATAAGGTAAGCAAAAATCGCGAAAAGAAAGAAAAGATTGTTGCTAAATTGGCCGATAAAGTCGGCAAAGCAAAAAGTCTAGTATTTGTAAATTATCAAGGGCTAACACATAAGCAGATTGAGCAGCTCAAAAAAGCTCTCAAACAAGTAGATGCGGAGCTTGCAGTTACCAAGAATACATTGCTTAAGCTAGCGCTACAAAAGGTAGATGCCTCTTTTGAAGGGCCAACGGCAACTCTTTTTCTCTACGGTGATCCCATTGAACCACTCAAGCAACTTGTCCAAACTTTCAAAGAACTAAATCTTCTTGCCCCTCGAAGCCTTAGCGAAGTGGGGCCAACTATTAAGCTTGGCATTATAGATGGTAAAACACTAACCAGTGAACAAGTGCTAAAATTAGCTACTCTTCCCTCTCGCGACATATTAATTACCCAACTTATTTTCCAAATGAAAGCACCAATTTATAGATTGCACAGGGTGCTGGGGTGGAATATGCAAAGATTGGTGTTGACTTTAAAGGCTATAGAAAAAACAAAAGTAAGTTAAAAGTCAAAGGTCAAAAGTCAAAATTACAAGTAAAAATTCAAAAGTATTCGTTCTTAAACTTTTAACTTTTGAATTGCACTTTTGACTTTTGCATTTTGAATTTTGATTTTCCCGACTGAAAGGAGGTGTTTTATGGCAGACAAGAAATTAACCAAGGACGACTTTATCAAAGCAATCGGGGAGATGTCCGTCTTGGAGCTTGCTGATGTTGTTAAGGCTTTGGAGGAAAAGTTTGGCGTGAGCGCGCAAGCTATGGTGGCCGCACCAGCCCAAGCCGCCTCCGCCGCGTCTGACGCGGCTTCGGACAAGCCTAAGGAAGAGCAAACAGTCTTCAACGTTGTAATCGCCAATGCAGGAGCTAACAAAATAGCAGTAATTAAGGCTCTTCGTGAATTAGTTCCAACGCTAGGACTTAAAGAGGCAAAGGACTTGGTAGATAGCGCTCCAAAAGAAGCGTTAACACAGGTTAACAAGAAGACAGCAGAGGAGGCAAAGGCAAAGTTGACAACTGCGGGAGCAACTGTGGAGTTGAAATAAGATTGCATCAAGTATCTTGTATTATGTATTATGTATAAAACTTATATGTAATACTAGGTACTTGGCACATCTTTTCCTCATACATGCTACTTAATACATAATACTTTTGTCGATTCCCCTCTTGACAAACCTGTTATACTTTGTTATTTTATAAACTATATAATAGTTATAATTATTATAATGATTATAAATGTTATATTCGCGAGCCTATGAATAATCAAACCCTATCAATAGATAAACTTCCCGATCTTCTAACAGTGCGCGAGGTGGCGCAAGTTCTTAGGGTCTCCCCTCTTACTATCAAGCGCTGGGGCAAAAGAGGGAAACTGCCGGCAATTAGAATTAACTCCAGAGGCGACAGACGCTACAAAAAGGAAGCTGTACTGTGG
>CAZPZA010000053.1:0-4005 GCA_964590985.1 uncultured Gammaproteobacteria bacterium | reverse complement strand
GTTAATTAGAAATTCTCAAAGTGTTCTTTTATAAACCTAATCGTCTCTTTCGGGTCTTTCGTATTTATAAAAATTCCAGTGCCAATCTCAAATCCTCCCAAAACTTTGGATCGTGGAATAAGGCGAAGATACCAATCGTTGCTAGGGTAAATATAGAAATTAAAAGGAAACTCGGCTCCGTGTCTTAAACTCAAAACCTCAATCAGTCTTGTTATAATATGAGACAAGTCTCTAATTTCCTCCTCTGTTATTTCTCCAAACAATCTTCCCCTTCTTTGAGGCGCAATCCAAACTTCGTCCGGCCACTGACTTGTTTTTGGACATAGTAGCTCAAAATATCTTGTCTCAATGGTCTCACTTTTAACTTTTGAATTGTAATTTTGAGTTTTGAGTTTTGAGTTTTGAGTTATTAAGGAAAATTCCCCATTAAGCCTTGGTATATCGATCTCAATCCCAAATGGCACCACCGCAAGCTGGGTATGTGGATGAGGCAAACTTTCACCTCCAGCCTCTCCCCTGTTGTGAAAAATATAAACTTGGCCTTTATCTCTGTACTTGTTATAACGTTCTCTATATGTTTTGAAAATAAGTCTCACTTGGTCTTCTGGCAGCTCGCCAAAGTTTTTGTGGTGATCTGGAGAATGAACTATAATCTCATGTATTGGAGCAAAGGGAAATTTGTTGGCAACAATACGAACAGTTTCTACCTCTAAGGGTTTGGGCGCAAAACAAAACGGGCATACAGATTCTTCTCTCTTGGCTACATCTGGCCTACTTGCCCGGCTAGGTGCAAGTATTATCCATTTTTTGGAGATGGGATTTTGGACAAACTGGAAATCAGGCATAGGTTAATTAATATTACATTACTTGATAACTACAATCAACGGTATTTTCTAAGATGGATTTCCAGATCTTTGTTGAGTTTTGTTTTTTCGTCTCTCACAACTTTTTGTTGAAGTCCTAAAACTGTACGTTTTAGGAGATAATCTGTCTTGTTTATGAGTTCAATAAAAATCTCATAAATAAGATCGCTTGCCCTAATTTCTCTTCCCGTATCCTCCCGTAATTTCCCGTACTTTCCCATACTTCCCCGTTTCCCGTACTTTCCTATCCCCAATTCTCTAAAAGTTTCTTCTGCTAATTCTTGTGCGATTAAATTCCTCTTTTTCATTTTAATTAACTATCCACCAATCAAAACTAATTGGGGTCGTATCTGCTTCTAGAATTTCTACTTTAAACTTACCATCTGTTTTATATGTAACCGCAAGCTGCTTATTGGTAACAGTCGTTGGGGTAATAAATATCTTGGAATTATTATTTGCTGCCGGTGTTGCTACTTCAATAGATTTTTCTCCAGGCAATAAAGTTGATGCTCCAATAGTCTTTGCGCCTAAAACCTTAAATTCTTCTGCCTCTATACTTTGTGCAGCAATCTTTCCCTCAACCACTATATTGCCTTTTGTGTCAATAACAATTTTTCCTGCCAATATGTTAATCCCTCCTAATTGGTTGTTTTGAAGATATAAGTCGCCAACCGAATTAATAGTGGCTTTGGCATTTGATTCAGCCAAAGAAGTATCAAGGCCATTAATATACAGCAATCCCGCACTAATGTTTCCAGTAACACCCAAGTCCGCAACTGTGGTTCTTCCCAAGACCGCAAGCGTACCAGAAACTGTAGCAGTTTCTATATCTATAGCCTTCCCAATCTGCCCAATTTCCCCAATTTCTTGGAGCAGCGCAGAGGTTGAGGCAGAAACACTCATCTCATTTATCCTTGTTGCCAAAAGAGCAACTTTGTCTGTTAGGTCTTTAAATAAGGGATCATCTTGAAGCAAGAAGTTAGAAGTTAAAAGTTCAGAGTTGGAAGTCTGAGCAGAAGACGAAGCCCCTAGGCTGCTGGTAGTATTTTCCGCCAGAGGCGGATCAGCCTTTGGCTGAGAAATTGCAAGCGAAGCGCTGCTGATGTTTCCATCCATGGCTATATAAACCAACCCGGGAGACCAATGGGGATTGACAAGAACTAAAATCTTTCCAACTTCTTTCTTATTGTACGACTCAAGCGCCATTCCTATTACCATGCCCGGCTCTGTTGCCCTCATTCCAACCCCGGGGGTGGAAGAGGAAGTAATCCAGTCGCCCGCTCCAATAGGACCATTCTCCATAGATACCTTTACTGGTACTCTACCTGCCAGGGACACGGGCCGCGGATTGTCCTTTTCGTCAAACACCCCATCGTCTCCAAATACCAAATTGGGAGAAGTGGAAACAACTCCTATAATGCCTTTTTCGTAGGGCTTTGCCGATTTTGCAATCCACGCTTTTGAAGTAATGGTTTCCTTACCCAGAACATCTACAACAATTTTTTCTTCTGCTTTGCCAGTGGTTGTCACTAAATCACCTGGCTCAATAGAAACATCCTCTGTGCCAAAATACTCTGCAAGGTCGGTAGGCGCGCCATTGCAGTCGTAGATAAGAGATGCCCCGGCATTGTCCCAACAAAGACCAGCGGTATTTGCAGTAGAAGGCGCACCCATGTTGATTGTACCTGCCACGTCTATGCTGGCCGCCGCTGACGGATCAATGAAGAACGCTAGATTGTCGTTGTCCTCCCAGAAGCTTGCCCTGTATGCTCCTATCACTTCGAGCGGCCGTCCCGGCGTAGAAGTGCCAATGCCCACGTTTGCATTCAATATGTTCACCTCATCGGTGGCTAGATCGTCAAACTCTATCCTTCCTGCTGCAGTACCAAGGCCAATGAGGTCGTCGTCTGTAACAGATATGGTCATGCCTGTTCCTGCGTTAGACAAGGCAAGCACTGTTCCTGTGGAGGAGGCGAAGGATTGGGTGAGAGAAAGCAGTCCTCCTGTGTGGGTACAGGTGTCTCCGGCTCCCTGGGTGCAGTTGTCTGTAATCGTCACGACTGCTCCAGACACGGTTCCAGATATGGCTCCTGCGGTGCCGTCGTCCACGGTGATTGCCCTGGATATGTCTAACACATTTCCTGTGGAATCACCTGGAGCTGCGTCAAAGGTTTGGGAGTAGGTGATGTTGGCAATATCACTGGTAAAGGCAGTGCTGCCACTTGCTCCTGTTTTAGATAAGGTAAGGAGTTCTCCATTAAAAGAAGTAGCTGTCGAAGCAATAGCTATTGCTGTGCCTGTTGTTAAAGAATTAGCATTGTAGGTTAGTCCTACTGTTGTATCTCCTGTAAAGCTTTGAGTCCAGGTAGAGGTTGTTTGATTGACTGTCAAGGATGCATCCAAATCCAGAGTATCTTCCAGATCATCAAAATCAATACAATCAGAGCAGTTAAAAGCTGTTAAAGATGAAGCAGTGATGGTGGTGAAATCTTGGAAGGTGGGAGAGGACGAGGCAGGCCCATCCAGAATTACAGAACTATCAGCAAAGGCAATGTCTGTATCCCAGCCAGAACCAATAGACACACTGCTGTTTCTGTTCCTGCTCCTGCGGTAATGGCTGAGATATCTAAAGCCACTTCTGTTCCTGCTGTTGCAGTAGCTCCTACTACTGCTAAACCAACAATGGTATCAGTAGCTTCAGCTGGGGTTGGGATGGTCAGAGCTATTGCCCTTGCTGTATCTGCTGCTGCAGCATCAGCGCTTGGAGCTGTTAAGGCAATGTCCAAGATATCATAGGATGTTCCTGCTCCTGCGGTGTTGGTTACTGCTATGAAGTTCGCGCCTTCAGTAGGGGCTTGGCTAGCTAAGGTGAGAAGTCCTGCATCAGTGAAGGTGAGAACGGTGACTCCGCTATCCTGGAATACCAGGTCTCCTGTTGAGGTAAGGTTGATGACAGAGTTTGAGGTGGTTCGATTGGTGTTGGTGAAGGTGTTGTTAAAGGTTCCTGCTCCAGTTACAGTTAAGGCATTGTTAACAGTAGTGGTGCCAGTTGAAGCACCCACGCTTAGTGTAGTGGCTGCCCCACCCAGAGAAAGAGTGGTAACTGTGGTGTTAAAAAGAGTGCCTGTTGTAGTGGTTGAGG
>CAZPZA010000052.1:0-5793 GCA_964590985.1 uncultured Gammaproteobacteria bacterium | reverse complement strand
CTCTCATTTCTTCCCGCTTTTTTCTAGTAAGATCGTATTCATAGCTTTTTCGGCTTTTCCGTAATTTAGCTTCTCGTTTGTTTGCGCGATCGCTAACTTTTTTGAGAAGCTGATTTACGGTATCAACTCTGTTCCTAAGCCTAGTATATACCTCTTCTAACTCCTCTAAATTCCATATTCTTCTAACAAGTTCTTTTGGGTCGCCAAAAATAAATCCCGAAACTTCCATAACATATGCGTCTTTAGAAAGACCTATAGATTCAATAACTTCCTTCATGTCTTCTCCTATTGAGAGTGGACTAAGCCAAATAGATTTTTGCAACATTCCAAATCCAAGACTCTTTAATTTGTTGCGAAATCTCTCCCGAACAGCTTTTGATTTTTCTTCAATATCAAACACCACTATTACCCAATGCTTATTCCACTTCTTGGTAAGACCAAGGATTGGAAAGTCTCTATATACTTTAGTCTTTCCCGCTGGGGTCAACCGTAGGTATATCTTATCGTCTTTAACAATCTTTTCTATATCTCCTGTTTTAAGGCTTCTGCCAACTGTCTGTAAAAAATTGCTTCTACTGTAACGTCTTGGAATAAAACCATACATGTTTTTATACGCAAGGCTGGCAAGATTCATGGGGTCTCTTACTTCCTCCGCAATGTCCCCAATTCCAGCAAGTATCAGAAACAAAATATCCCTTGACCTAAGAAGTTTTTTCATTAAAGAATTATTAACTAAAACTATTGACTAAACCGTAATTCATATACATCAAATCATAATGCGATCGCGTTGTCAAATGAGAGGCTAAATTACGGTCTCTGAAGCCTTACTGGTTTGAGTATTATTGGTTTTTTGTTAGTGGCTTTGCCAAAAACTCATCCAGCTCTTTTTTGGAGTCAGGAAGTCTCAAACCCTTTTTTTAAGTTCATGTATAAAAAACTTGGCCATTCGTCAAATTTGCTCGCTCCTTCAAACATATTTTTAATCTCATCAAAACTAAATGCAGATATCAACCTTCTCGTAAATTCTGCTATCTTTTGGCTATCATGTCCTTCATTTTCGTCGAGTTGAGCTCCAAACGCTTCCCAAAACAAAACTTCGGTCAAAGCTCGACTAAGAAGTAGGTCATCTACAGATTTACCAAAAAGGTATCGTCTTACTACCTCATTCCTGTAAGGGTAAACAAATGGCATTTTATTAAATATCCTAGTTACTTCAAAATTCTCCTTTTTTAAAGAATGATATAAGGACGTATGACTTACCCCCAGGCTTAACAATATCGATATTCCTTGTTTGTCTCTCAAATTTGGATATTCGTTTAAAAGAGCATCCACCTGTGGCTTTAGTTGGGAAAGCATATATTCTTCTCTCTCTTTTTCTAAAAATGCTTCTTCTGCTAAAGCTTTCTTAAAAGATTCCATGGTTTGGGCAAAGTTACCATAGTGGAAAATCTTTTTCCCCTTCATTTCAGATTCATAATTTTTTATCTCCTTTACAATTGGATGATTCTCTGGAACATCAATAAGGGCTATAGGTTTTTGAGAATTATAAATCATTTCCTCTGGGAACTTCATTCTTTCTTTGGCTATTCGATTTTTATCCGTGACTATTATAAAGGGTCTTATCTTTCCAAAAGAAAGTCCTCTTAAAATTTCTAAATCCCCCTTAGTCCATGCATAACCTTCAGGTATAAAAATATCACATTTTGCAAACTCCTCTTTTAGCCCCTTCAAATCCTTAGCAGATCCATGGGGACTATAAAAAATTTTGATAGAAATCTTTGGCTCCTCAGGCTTTCTTTCTTGTTCTAAAGTTTTATTGAATTTATCCTCAAGACCTTGATGCAAAGCACCTTCTATAGAAGGCGCTACTTCCTCTTGCGGCCCTTTTCGTTCTTCAAGCGTTTCTTTGAAACTCCGTATTTCCTTCCATATCATTTTTCCTAAAGTATAGCACTACATAGTAGTATACTTTAGGCTAAAATAATCTTTTTAGATAATTTATAAACCATCATTCCAACTCGTTTAAGAGTCTTTACGCGATGCTGAATCAAGCTCAGCATGACAGACTAGTATTCTCTTCTTCCCTCCATTGCTCTCTGCAGAGTTAGCTCGTCGGCGTATTCCAAATCCGCTCCCGTTGGCAACCCTCTCCCAATCCGTGTAATTTTCAATTTTCCTCCGTCAGCTGACGGATCAATTTTCAATTGTTTGGCGATAAACATCGCCGTTGCCTCTCCTTCCATAGTCGGATTGGTGGCTAAAATTATTTCTGTGATTGGTGATTGGTGATTGGTGGTCCGATCAAACAATTGTTTGATATAAATCTCATCTGGTCCAATATTGTTCAAAGGGTCTATTTTCCCATGCAATACGTGATACAAACCATTATATTGTCTGCTTTTTTCTATTGCCAAAACATCCAGGGGTTGCTCTACCACGCAAATTACAGATCGGTCGCGGTTTGGGTTACTGCAAATATCGCAAGGGTTGGTGTCCCCAATAGTAAAACAGAGAGAACATAAAACCGTATCTTTTTTAAGATTTTGAAGGGACTGCGAAAACCTATCAAGCTCGTATTGCGGAACATGAAGCAAATAAAAGGTAAGTCGCTGCGCCGTCTTTGGCCCAATACCTGGCAGTTTTTCAAATGAATCAATCAGGTTCTGGATGGCTTTCGGAATCTTCATATTGGAATCTTTGAAATTAGATATTTTTTGACGTTTTTGATCTTGATTTTTTGATTCTTTGATTTCTTGAATTCAAGACCTCAAGAATTCGCAATCAAGAAAATCCAACTTCCATCTTCAAGAATTCTTTTTTAACTCTGTCGCTATCATCTCTGCCACTGACAAAACCTCAAGCTTTGGAAATAATTTATTCTTTGGAACCTCTATCGTGTCTGTGACAAAAACTCTCTCAACAGGTGACTCTTGTAATGCTTTTGAGGCGTCTTTCGAAAATATTGGGTGAGTTGCAAAAACAAAAATCTTCTCCGCTCCTTTTTTCCTAAGAAGTTCCGAAGCTAGTGTTATAGTTCGACCAGTTGAAATCATATCATCCACAATAATCGCATTCTTTTTTACCTCTCCCTCAATATTACTAACAGAAATCTTTCCAGTTTTAAGATCCCTATTTTTGACAACTGCTGCATAAGGCATATCACCCAGCATTTTGGCTAAAATTTTAATCCGCCGAATACCACCCATGTCTGGAGAAACTAAGACAAACTTTGAACTTTGAACTCTTGCCCTGAGCGGAGTCGAAGGGTTGAACTTTGAACTTTTTTCGTCAGGACCAAAAGCGATAATCTCTTTAATCCTCCCAGCAAACATGGCAAGCGCTGACAAATGGACAACCGGTATATGAAAAAGCTCGGTAATTCTTACTGAATGAAGATCAAATGTTATAACCTTATCCACCCCTACTGACTCCAATATTTTTATCACAACCTCCAGCGACACTGCCTCGCCAATTCTAAACATGTGGTCTTGGCGCTGATAACCAAGGTATGGAATAATTGCTGTTATCGATTTAGCGCCATTTCTTTTAAGAGCATCCGCAACAAAAAAAAGCTCCATGTAATTTTTGTCTGAATCTGGCGGAGTACTTTTAACCACTACGCAATCCTTACCTACCACATTGTCAATTACACGGATTCTTTTTTCTCCATCTGCAAATACATGGATTTCAAGCTTGCCCAGTTGTTTTTTTAGCAATGCAGCAATTTTCTCTGAAAGAGGTTTATTCAAAACTCCACTAAAAATTTTCACAAGTATTCCTCCTTATTGCATGCCAAGAAGCCCTTTGAGTCCTCCGCTCATACCTGACAGTTTTTTGGCCGCAACCTGCTGAGACTTTTTTATTGCCTCATTTACAGCTTCTCTTATGTCCTCATCCGATCGGCCATTTGATTTTAAAACTTTAATTTTCTGATTTCCAGTTATGGCAATATTAACTCCGTTTTTCTGAATATCTAACTCCTCTGCTTCTAGTTGTCTTTGAAGCTGCATTGCCTGATCGCGCATTTTTTTAAGGTCGCCTAATTGCTGTAAAGGATTAAACATACAAAATCACCTCCATTCTGAAAACAAATTCTATCCCGTATTTTAAATTTTTAATTTTTAATTTGAAATGAAATCTAAATTTTAAATTTTAAAACATTGAAAATTCTATACTAGTTCTCTTTCAACAATACACCAACATCAATCATTTTTCCAGAAATCTCTTTACACACTTTCTTTAATATCTCCATAGAGGTTTTATCTTCTAACCTGTCCTTATGAAACTTATATCCTGCTTCAATAATAAGATTTTTGCCATCATACTCTTTAAGCCTACATCCTCGCAATACTCCGGCGAGAGAGTGATTGTATAATTTAACCCTGCCGATCAACTCTTGCCAAAAATTATCCTCTGCAGAAGAGCTGGAGGCTTCTGACATTTTCGGAACACTCGGAAAACTCGGTGAATCGGAATGTCGGACTTTCGGATTATCAGATTTCCTGACTGCCTGACTTTCCGATTGTCTGACGATCTGTGTATTCTGACCAAGTCTGACTTGGTTCTGACTTCGCTTAGCGGGGTTCTGAGTTTTCTGAATGCCCCACTCCACAATTGCCAACTCCAGAGGTAGCTGTGGCAAAACCGCATACCTTAGCTCCCCATACGCTCTAGATAAGAGTTCAACTAATTCTTTTATCTCCCCCATTTCTAGCCTTGCAAGGTGAGACCCTGCAAAGCTGATGGCTCCTGCACGAGCCAGCAGCATCTCATGCAATTCCCCAATAAGCTGCTCCATAAAATACTTTATATCCACTCCTTGGTCAACTAATTTTGCTATCAACTGCAATCCACTCTTTGTATCTTTCTTTGACAAAAACTCTATCATTTCTGATACTTGATGCTTGATACTTGATACTTGATACTTTTTTTCTACTAATTCTTTCGTTATTTTATTTCTTTTTGAAAGCAAAGCTACTTCTTCCAAAACTTTTGCCCCATCCCTAAAACTACCATCCGAAAGACTGGCTATTAAATGCAACGCATCGTCTTCTATAGTTAATTCTTCTCCATTTATAATTCTTTTAAACGAGCGCACCAAATCTTCTGTCTTTGCAGTTTTAAATTCAATATGAAGACATCTTGAAACAATGGTTTGCGGAAGCTTGTGGGGTTCTGTGGTGCAAAGAACAAAAATCACATGATTTGGCGGCTCTTCCAATGTTTTAAGAAGCGCATTAAACGCCTCTGTAGTTAGCATGTGAACCTCATCGATAATATAAACCTTCTTGCGTGCTGTTGCTGGAGCCAATCTTACTTTTTCCCTAAGATCTCTTATCTCGTCGATTCCTCTATTAGAAGCCCCATCTATTTCCAAAACGTCAATGTTTGTTCCGTTTGTAATGGAAATGCACTGATAACATTTATTGCACGGCTCTTCGCGAGCGTATAGCGTATAGCGTTTAGCGTTTAGTTTTTTGTCTTTAGTATCTTCGTCCTTAAACTTTTGAGTTTTGAGTTTTTCGTCTGGCTTCGCCAGACAGTTGACCGCTTTCGCCACAATTCTTGCTGTTGATGTTTTCCCCAGTCCCTTAGGTCCTGTAAAAAGAAAAGCGTGAGCAATATCTTTGGCAGATAAAACAGAGAAGAGTAATTCTCTGATCTTACTGCTATCAAGTTCCTCTATCTTTTGGGGACGATATTTACGGTAGAAAACCATAACCTAAATTTCTAATTACTAATTTCTAATTGACCTAATCAAATCCCAAATTCCAACTTAGAAATTAGGTTAAT
>CAZPZA010000051.1:0-5871 GCA_964590985.1 uncultured Gammaproteobacteria bacterium | reverse complement strand
TAACAGCGGTCGCGTGCGATTGTTAAATCAAAACCTAAAGATTACATAAACAACGAGGGTTGAGACTTTGCTTTACAGTACTTTATAGCGTACATAATGCTTGACATTTAAAGATATCTACAATAGAATAAACCCATGCTTACAAATCCTTTTAATATAATTCCCATAACAAAAGCTAGAAGTAAACTTGGTAACTTGGCAGAAAAAGTTGTTAAAGACAACTATATTATTCTGACTAAGGATGGCAGTCCAAAAGTCGCACTGGTAGATATTTCATATTTAACCAATCTTGAAAAACAAGTACGAAAGGTCTATAAAAAAACCTTTATTGATCCAAAGCTATTAAAATACACTAGAGAATTTACTGATAGAGAAATTAACGTTTGGGAAAAAGAAGATGCCCTCTAATAAGGAAAAAACTCCATGAATACCATTTAGAAAGATTTTTCATGTTGTGATGATTTACAGCCTCGATAGTCCACTTGGCTGTTGCGCCTTCCGCATCGCGAGACCGATTCTAAAGATTAGGGACGACCGTGAGTTTTACGGGATTTTTTGGAAGCAATATAAACCAAAAGAAATGCGATCACTAAAAGAATATAGGTTATACCGGCAACATCAATAACAGAACGTATATCAAAATTCATTTATTTTCCTCCTTTTTCCGACAGAGTCATCGCTACTAATAATGATAAAATACCAAATAGCAAGTTCTTTGTCAACCATAGAAAGTCGTCAAAGCTCTCCAGTTTTGCAACTCCAGGGATTATAAGGACAACACCAAACCAACCAGCAGCAAGATTCGTAAATAGCTGAGAGAGTATGCTAAGTCTATTTGGAGTAAACAAATCTCTCACATTATCATACTAACATGATAATTTATGGTTAGACAACAAGCTCAAAACCCTCACAATTTTGTCAATTGCGAAATTTGTGATGATTTAGAGTATCATCTGAATTTACTTAAATGTTTTGAAACATTAAAACTTGTTCAGATTGTACTTTGCAAGATTGCAAGGTGAGACCTTGCGAGGCTAACTGAAATCAAGACTGATTTTTTGGTACTATCCTACCCCATATTCCAACTATTTGATGTGTGTGTTCATAGCTAGGAGTATAACCCTCGTCATATCCGCTTCCAGGATTATAATATTTTACTTCATCTGGCGTTACATCTTTTCTCTCGTGCACGTGGGTTTTGCCAATCTCGATAACATCTGGCGATAAATCTTCATGTTCAACATCATAATCAGTGTAATCAAAGGGGTTATCATGATAACTACTAAATGTCCTAGAATGTGTGGACGAATCGGTCACTTCAAAACTTCTTCCACTCCTTTTAATAATCATCATTTCGTCTAATAATCTTTTTAATTTAGGCCGGTTGCCAAGAGTGTCGTTTGGGTTTGGATAGGGTTTTAATAGTTCAACAGGAAAAAATTTTCTTGTTTGAGTGATTAAACCTTTTCCTACCAAATCCATAAAGATATCTTTGAAGCACTCGATTGTCAAAAGACCAACTTGAGGGTCACCGTTCGAATATAAAATCGCAACACCTCTATATATCCTTCGAAAATGCTCCCTGCTGTACCATTGATTGCCCTTAGAAACATTAGGATAGGCAAATGGTTCAATCTTATTTAGATTGTCGTTTATTCGCCGTTCGTGAAGAAACTCTCCTATCTTCCTTTCGACATATTGCATACTATTAATTGTGCATTCTACAATCTTTTATTCAAATATGCAAATTTACCCCATCTCCTCCCTCTTTGTCTGGAGGAAAAAGAACCATTGTTCCATTATCCATATAGCTCTTTATGGGTTCCGATCTCCTCAAAGTAAGCAACAATTTCATCCCCTTCACCTTTTTCTGTATACAATGCACGATAGTCATTCGTAATATCAATGCTTCTAAAATTGGCATGCTCTCTTGTTAATGAGTGATTATTGAGTTGTGAGTTTTGAGGATCATGGGCAAAAAGAATAATGCGTTCCTTAAAGCTTTTGCGGATCCTGACGTTAAGTTTTTTGAGCTTCTTGAGAAATTCAGGATCATACCTTACCGTCATATTCCCTGCTCCTCGAGCCACTTCACCGCTTCCTCGCCAGTTTTAAACGCAGGAGAAGTATTGCCCTTTTTATAGTTTTCCTCTGCTTTCTTTAACGCTTTAACTGTGCGTGCGTTTGGTATTTCTTCTTCCCGAGCGCTAAAGGTAATAGATTTTGTCTTTATAAATTGTCTTAGATACGCATTTAACAAAGAACTAAGACTAACGCCTATTTCCTTAGCAATTTCTTGCGCTTTTGCTTTAACTTCCGGTTGAGTTTTAATATTAATTACTGCTGTATTCATAGTGGAATTAGTATATACTTTGTATACACTAATGTCAAGAGTTTTTTCTGTCATCCTGAACTTGTTTCAGGATCCCCTGACTAAAAGAGAGAGATGCTGAAATAAATTCAGCATGACACGGATAGCTACCCCAACTCCTCCCTCTTGGTCTGGAGGAAGAAAAACCACATTTAAATCCTATCAAAAACTACTTTCGCTCTTTTGTTGTCAAAAAACCAGTTAAATTTATCCCAGATATCAAGTCTTCCCAGAGGAGGCATAGTATTACTTAAAATAAAATAGCATCGAGTTAAAATATCTAGGGAAAGAAAATTTTAGTAGACACTGATTTGCTTGTATTGTTCAATTGGGCCTAAGAAAACGCAGTCTTTTGGATTAATATTTTTTTTCCTAAGCTGCTCCTCAAGCTCCTTAACTGTGTCTCCCGAGGCTACAACTTTTTCTTGCTTCTCCAAAAGAGCAACTAATTTCCCTGCATATTTTTTCTGAAGAGTTGTATAAGAAGTATTTTTCATAATAATAAAATCTTATCACATTTTTTAAGTTGGCACAAGTCTTCTAACTGAAATCAAAACCCTCACAATTTCCGCAATTGCAATTTAAGCCACGTTCATGTAACTGAACGTGGCAAAATTTGTGATGATTTACAGTGCTGCTAGTCTAAATCTGAATTTACTTAAATGTTTTGAAACACTGAAACTAATTCAAATCAATTCTGCAGTTATTGCACGCCGTCTTTCCTGTGCGTAAAGAATATACAGTATTATTCAGTTTTAGGACGACTAGGATATTTTATGTGGGCAATTCCGTGCATTAAATAAAGCTCTATTGTTCTTTTTGGATTTTCCGGTGCTACGCCCTGAATATCATGTTCTTTACTACGAGAGTCTTCAATTTTTACTCCCACATCTGGATCTTCAAGTGTGAGAGTTATATCTTTATGCACAGCCTCAATCTTTAAAGTATCAACATCAGGTTTAATCCTTCTCTGTGTCTTCTCATCTAACATCCGCTTTATTTCTGCATTTGACTTTTTTAAGCCCTCTCTTCTTTGTGCTAGATCTCCAAGTAATTTAACTGCATCAGGGCTATCCTGAACGGTTAATCTCTCCAAATTTCTGTTTAGATCATTAACCTGTTTAGCTATATCATTTAACTCTCGGTTATTTCTCGATTGACTTTCAGCAAATTCCTGGAGAATTCTTCTCTCGCTTGAAGACAAGTCTCCTATCTCTTGTGGGTGCTGAATTTCAAAACCCTCTCTTGATGTCTCTTTTACTTCAGCTGGTGGTCTAACGATTAATGTAATTGGTTCATGAATTGTTTTTATAAGCCCGACAACACTGCTTGAAACTTTTCCCTGTATAGACTCCTGAACGCTCCCCGCATAAATAGATCGTTGTTCTATAGCAAGCTCTCGCCCCTCCCCAATTTTTATATAACCATATGGCGAGCTTGTTTCCTTCTTTTCTGGTCGCTGTTCGTGACCAAATATTCTTCTTATTCTTTCTCGCATAGTAGTACGAATTATATAACACTATAGCATTTTTGTCAACCCAGCTCCTCCCTCTTGGTCTGCAGGAAGAAAAACCATTGTTCTAAAAATCTAAAGACCTCTTTAAATGGAGTCTCGATTAGATAATCAAAAATATAAAGAAAAATATTTATTTGGGCTAAGCCTTCTGCAAGACGCCGGCCCACCCTGATAATAGGCATAAAGAAGAAATCAACAATAGGAGCAAGAAGAGACTGTCTAACACGAACTGTATAGCTTTGAGCTGTTTGATAAATTCTGTAAGTAAACAAAGACACAAGTACCAAAAAGAATATAAAAACAACTTGGCTGACAACGCTAAATTCCAAACCCTTAAGTAGGTATATTATGGAACCAAAGCTTAGGATAAACGCAGCCCACCAAAGAAAGGTGAAAATAAAATCCAAAATTGGATGCTTCCTAACGGGTTTAAGACTCAAAGTAAGGAGTCTGTCGAGCTGAGGCTTTTCTGTAAACAGAATGTTGAGCATTCTCTCATATATTCTTTCTGTATTCTTGGCGTCTGGTGTCTTTATAAAAAGACTTGCGATAATCATAAGGATTGGCGGAGTAAGAATATTTATAATAGTAGACTTCCATATTATTTCTCCATAAACTAGATTGTTGTAAGTAGCTTCTACCGAAAATGCAAAAATAAATTTGGTAAGAAGAATAAAAATAACCGATCTTACTATAGCTCTGTGCACTTTGCCGGAAATTGTTTGGTAGCGAGAGTCTGCCGCTTCAAAAATAGATTCTCTAAATGCCTCTTGCTCCGCAATAAGTGCTCTAGTATTTGTTCTTTCTCTTCTTAATATTTCGCTAAAAATCAAAAAAGGAGGCAACTGTTTTTTAATATAAGAGGATATTCTGTCTTTAAGCTTGTAGTTGATTTGGCGATCCATTTCATCCATGCCTTTTTTAAAATTGGCAGCAACACTTTCTAGATTATTTTTATTTAACTCCCCAAAGTACTGCTCAAACATCCTAAAGCGCAAAAAGCCAAGATCGTCTTTGGCAAACGAACGTCTTACTGCCAAAAAAACCTGAACGTCCCGCGTTTCCTTGCTGTCGTCTGTAATTACTACTTGCTCTTTTAGGAGATGAAAAATAAAATTGGAGATAAAATCTATGTCTTTATTTTTGTTAAGCATTACCTCAAGATTGCTGGACAAAAGCTGGTAAATAAGCGTGTCTGCGTTTATTTTTAGCTTTTGGCGAATCAGATGTTGCCTTAACTCAAGATACAAATCTATAACGTTTGCGACTTTGTCAATCTCTTCCTCCGAAATACTGCTCTCTGGAAAATACCTTGCCCACAATAATTCTCTTATTAAGATAGGCGCTATTTTTATGCCATTCCCTCCAAAGAGAAGTCGTCTTTTTAGAATTCGCTCGATTGCCGCGCGGCGCACCACTTCTTCATCCCTGTAGTCCATGGCATTTCGCAGCTTCTCATACCAGCTGGCTATTTCGGAAACAAAACGGTTGACACTAATTCCAAGTTTCGTCTGCTTTTTTATTTCTTCTCTTTCGATAGAAGTGATAAGAAGGTTTGCAAGCCGCGATAAATTTCTTTGATCCATAATGTTGGATTTATTTTATCTGGTTTGCCAAGCAATGTAAAGCCAGCTTTGGGGATATTCTGATTAGTAGATCATTATCTACTCTACTCCATTGTCTGCTCTGGGCCTTTGTTTCGGAAAGAATCTATAAAGTCTTCCACTCTTTCCAGGCTAGCCGCTTGTGTATCAAACTTATCTATTCTAGTCCAGGCTGTTAAGGCAAAACTTGCATCAAGATTTGGTCGAGGGACTAGAATAAGTTTCCAAGAATCTCTTTCTACTCTTTCTTTCAGTTTATCAACAAATTTTAAGCAAGTCTTATCCATTTGAGCACTCTGCGTTCCTTCTTTTTGATTTTTGATTTTTGATTTTTGATTTTGAGTTTCGCAGTTATGTGAAATGACAACGTATCCATGTTC
>CAZPZA010000050.1:0-5929 GCA_964590985.1 uncultured Gammaproteobacteria bacterium | reverse complement strand
AATCAATCTAAGATTAAATTTTAGCAACTTTCTCTTGCAAGGTCTCACCTTGCGTGCGTACCTTGCGTGCGTAATGATCTCGTAGAGCTTCCTCTTGATTTCCCCTGGAATAAATTTATATACTGAATAAATAATGAATATCGATAAATACAGAGGTCTTTCGAAAGAGCAAGCAGAGGAACTCCTTAAAAAATTTGGGCCAAACGAAATTAAAGATCCGCATAGGTTTTCTTTTCTAACAGTGCTTCTTCGTCAAATTAAAAACAACTTTGTGATCTATCTTTTATTTGCGGCAGCTCTTATCTCGTTTTTTGTGGGCAAAGACTTTACAGCCTATACGATTTTGGCAGTTATTTTTATGGTAGTTGTGGTTGGATTTATACAAGAATACCGCGCAGAAAAAGCAGTAAGCTCTTTGAAAAAAATGCTTATGCCTGTATCGATTGTCAGAAGATCTGGCAAGGATATAGAGATTCCATCCTCAAATATCGTGGTTTCTGACATTGTGATTTTGGGGAATGGAGAAAGGGTGCCTGCGGACTGCGTAGTTTTGGAAGAAAAGGATTTAAGAATGGATGAATCTGTTCTTACAGGAGAATCAAAGGATGTCTCCAAAACTGCCTCTCAAAATCCCGATGAGCCACAAGAAGAAAACCTTATTTTTATGGGAACATATGTAGTAAACGGACACTGTATTGCGAAGGTTTTGCATACTGGAATGAACACGCGTTTTGGCAAGATTGCCGCAATGGTTTCAACCGCAGAGAAAGAACTTCCATTACAAAAAAAGATTAATCGTATCTCAAGATACATGGTAATTGTAGCAATAACTGCTTCTTTGGCAACAGGAATTCTACTCTTGTCCCAAGCTGAAACTGTAAATACAGAAGCGCTCACTGGAATTCTAATTTTGGTAATTGCCTTATCGGTGTCTGCTTTTCCAGAAGGTTTTCCGGTAGTTTTGATTACCGCTTTGGCAATAGGCGCTTCAAGAATGGCAAAGCAAAACGCTATAGTCAATAGAATGTCAGTCATAGAAACGCTTGGCGAGACAACAGTTATTTGTACAGACAAAACGGGTACTTTAACGCGGGCAGAAATGACAGTAAGAAAAATAAGAACAGAAGATAAGTTGATTAGCGTTACTGGATCAGGTTTCCAGGGAAAAGGAGAATTTTTGTTAGAAGGAAAGAGTGTGTCGGCAAAAAATAAAGAAGAGCTTAATATGCTTTTTAAGTGTGCAGCGCTTTGCAATGATGCAAACATTGAAAGAACAGGCGAAGACTTGGAGTATAGAGTAAGAGGTAGCCCAACAGAAGGTGCGCTTCTTGTAATGGCAGCAAAGGGAGATGTGTTTAGTCAAGACCCAGAAAGTATTAGGATAGAGGAAATTCCTTTCAGTTCTGATCGGAAAATGATGTCTATCTTATCCTATGAGAAAGATAAGTACATTGCTTACGCAAAAGGCGCACCAGAAGTTCTAATTGAAAAGTGTTCTTATTTTTTAAGAGACGGCAAGGTTTTGAAACTAACCAAAAAAGAAAAAGAAGGGCTTCTTATTGAGAATCACCAAATGAACTCGAATGTTTTAAGGACTCTCGCTCTTGCCTACAAAATGTTAGAAAAAGAAGATAAAAACTACAAAGAAGACGAATTTATATTTTTGGGACTGGTTGGAATGGAGGATCCTCCAAGAGAAGAAGTAAAAGAAACACTTAAGACTTGTTTTGAGGCAGGAATAAGAGTAAAGATGATAACAGGCGACAACAGAGAAACAGCCTTGGCTATTGGAAGAGAAATTGAATTAACTGGAAAGGTAATGGATGGAAAAGAGTTGGATAAACTAACAGATGAGGAGCTTTCGGCAGTGGTTACAGAAACTGTTATTTTTACAAGGGTGCGGCCCGAACATAAATTAAGAAT
This sequence comes from uncultured Gammaproteobacteria bacterium, assembly GCA_964590985.1. Classification (GTDB taxonomy): domain Bacteria; phylum Patescibacteriota; class Microgenomatia; order Levybacterales; family UBA12049; genus CAZPZA01. Next base: position 4,006 of record CAZPZA010000050.1, on the reverse strand, counting down.
TGTAAGAGCGCTTAAAACTATTGGCGAGGTGGTAACAATGACAGGAGATGGAGTAAACGATGCACCGTCCTTAAAGGAAGCCCATATTGGAGTTGCAATGGGCAAAAACGGAACCGATGTCTCAAGATCGGTTGCTGATTTAACGCTTAAAGACGACAACTTTGTAACTCTTGTGGCAGCAATCAAGGAAGGAAGGACTATTTTTAACAACATTAGAAAATTTGTGACTTATCAGCTTTCGTGCAATATTGCAGAACTCTCCATTCTATTTTTTGGAGTTTTGCTTTCTCCTCTTTTTGGTTGGGTGCCACCGCTTCTTTTGGCACTTCAAATTCTTTTTATGAATTTGGTGACCGATAATTTGCCTGCCCTTACTTTAAGTCTTAATCCTTCCTCAAAAGACGTAATGCGAGAAAAGCCAAGGATAAAAGCAGAAATTCTTAATAGACGGTTGATAAAACTAGTGCTTTTTAATGGAGCGTTAATGGCAGTTCTTACTTTATATGCTTATTTTGTTTCTTTTAACGTTTTCGGACAAGGTACAGAGGTAGCGCGAAGCACAGCTTTACTTACTTTGATTTTACTTGAGATTGCAAGCGCGTTTAATTTCCGATCCTTTAGACACAAGGTTTTGAATCGATCATTGTTTGTTAACAAATATCTTGTTTATGCTTCTTTTGTGTCGCTTTTTGCTACTTTGATAATTTTCTACACAGGCGCAAATAAAGTATTTTCGACAGTACCGCTTGGGATGATCGGTTGGATAATCGGCATTGTAGCGTCTTTAATGATTATTGCGATCTACGATTTACTAAAAGACTATAGTGCCAAAAAATCCAGTCTGCTTCTTTCTAATATTCACTAGAGTTGTTCTTAGGAGTTTGGCTTTAGTGGAGTTCCCTCTTTACAAAGGAAAGTATAAAGAATAAAATGGATATGGAATATGAGATCTGCGCAGTACAACCGATACGGTGGGCCAGAAGTAATTGAGATTAATAATAATGTTCAAAGTCTCTCGGCTGGCAAAGGGCAAGTGACTGTTGAGGTATATGCCACAAGTCTTAACCCCTTTGATTGGAAGCTTAGGGAAGGATTTATGAAACAAATGGTACCTCTCAAATTTCCTTTCACCATCGGCGGTGATTTCTCAGGAGTTGTCACCAAATTGGGTACTTCAGTTGACAGAAGTTTTAAAGTGGGGGATGAAGTCTATGGTCAAGCACTAGTTTTAGCTGGCGCATCTGGAGCAATTGCAGAGTTGGCTACTGTAAATGTTTCAAATTCAGCTCTCAAGCCAGAAAACATTGATTTTGTTACGGCAGCAGCATTGCCTCTTGTCGGCTCAAGCGCTATTGACGCGTTGGAGGAACACATAGGACTAAAAAGCGGTAACAAAATTCTTATTCACGGTGGAGCGGGTGGAATCGGCCATATCGCTATTCAGATGGCAAAACGTTTGGGCGCATATGTTGCGGCGACAGCAAGTAGCATCGATATAGAATTTGTTAGAAGTTTGGGAGCGGATGAAGTTATCGATTACAAAACGCAGAAGTTTGAAGAGATACTTCAGGATTTAGACGCAGTATTTGATACTGTTGGAGGGCAGACAACAGACAAATCTTTCAAAGTTCTCAAAAAAGGCGGAATTATTGTTTCTATGCTTGGGGCACCCAACCCCGAACTTGCCAAGCAATATGGTGTTACCGCAATCGGACAAAATACAAAAATTACTTCAGCAAAACTTAACCGTTTGACAGAGCTGGCTGACAGCGGAGCTATTAAACCGCATATAGATAAAGTATTTCCCTTGGAGCAAATAAGGAAAGCATTTGAATATCTCGAAAAGGGTCATCCTCGCGGCAAGGTAGTCGTGAAGATTAAAGAGTAGAAGATCTTTTATACTCAAGCCTTTTCCTAAGAAGTTTCTCGCTATAACCACCCTCTCTTTGGTGTTTTTCCTCAACAGCATTGATTTGCCGGTCAAGCAAATATCCGCTTCTGGTCAGAAGATCGATTAGGTAGTTTACTACCGTTTCTAATCCTTCTCTTCCTTCTAATCCTCCTAATGCTTCTTGGACTGCCTTCGCGGAGGGACGAGGGGGAATAGAGGAATTAGATGGAAAAGATGGATAACCCTCAAAGATTTGGTGAAGTTTTTTGATTCTTGGGTCGTTTTTGTCCCAGCAAGGCAGTTTTTCAAATCGGAGTATATCTTCAAAATCTTCGAGGGCTTCCATTCCCGATGATTTAGCAACATCATATAGCTTTAACTTGGTTGATAGACTTCTTTCGGATGACCCCTCAACGATATTTTGTTTATGAGACCGAAGCGCTTGTTTTATCTGGTCTCGCTGACGTGAATCTTCGATTCTTTTGTAATACTGTGGTACAAAATCCCAACCTAAATCAAAAGCAATTCGAGCTAGTTTATAACTGATAAGACTTTTGTATCCTGCTTCTGCCATAAACCAAGCATAGCATAATTTAATCTTATCTTCTTACCTCAAAAATGATAAAATCATAAAAGCTAAAATGCCGTCAAAAAAATTCATTATTTCTAAAAAACCAAAAGCAGGGATTGTGGAGTTGGTATATATCTTTGCAAAGTCATCTATATATTAAGATAAACAAAAGTAATTAAAAAGGATCTTTAAGGGAACTATGGAATGAAACCCAAAACGATTAAGTATTCCTCAACTTTTCGCAAGAATTTAATGATTTCCGTTTGATCCATCTCCTTCCGCAGATGGTATATTTCAAATCGAAAGTTTATCGTCTTAATTCTGCCATGGCAAGAATAACACGGTAGGAAAAGAAAATGATAAAATTGCTGTATGTTAAGTGTTGGAATAGTTGGGTTGTCTAATGTTGGGAAATCTACTTTGTTTAATGCTTTGTTGAAAAAGCAGCAAGCATATGTTGCGAATTATCCGTTTACAACCATTGAGCCGAATATTGGGGTGGTGCCTGTTCCAGACGAGAGATTGGGAAAACTAGCGCAAACTATTGTTTTGGAGAAGGAGACACCTTTCGCTTGGCTCAAAGAGTCACCTTCTTTTCCACCAATTGTTCCCGCTACTGTTAAGTTTGTTGATATTGCAGGATTAGTAAAGGGAGCAAGCAAGGGAGCAGGTTTAGGCAATAAGTTTTTATCCCATATTAGAGAAGTAAACGTTATTGTACATGTGGTGAGAGCGTTTGAAGATGAAAATATTGTAAAAGAGGGAAGCGTGAATCCGAAGTCTGATTATGAAACCGTTCAAACAGAGTTAGTGCTAGCTGATTTGGCGACTATACAAAACTCAAAATTCAAAACTCAAAAGTCAAAACCGCGTCAGACGCGGTCAAAACCACAACTCAAAAGTCAAAATTTTTTGGATAAAATCTTAGCAGAACTAAATGAAGGAATACCAGTTCGGGAAATTGGATTAACGGATGAAGAAAAAGGAAATTTGAAAGATTTGCAATTATTAACTGCGAAGCCGGAGATAATTGTTTTGAATGTAGCGGAACAAGCGCTGAAAGACGCGGAACAAATTACGCAGAAATACGCTGAATTATTTGCAGTTTCAAAAAATAAGTTTGTAATAATTTCAGCAAAAACTGAGGCAGAGCTTGGGGCCCTATCAGAAGAAGAGCAAATAGAATACCTGAAAGAGTTGGGGCTAAAAGAGCAAGGTCTTGAGCGACTGATAAAAAAAGCATACGAGACTTTGGGTTTGATTTCTTTTTTTACAACGACTGGGGAAAAAGAAGTGCGTGCATGGACTGTTAAGAAAGGGACTTTAGCTATTGATGCAGCTGATGTAATTCATACAGATTTTGCAAAGAAATTTATTAAAGCAGAAGTTGTTACTTTTGAAGATTTTGTAGAATACTGTGGTTGGAAAGGAGCAAGAGAAAAGGGGAAGACGCTGTTGGGGGGAAAAGATTATCTTGTTAAAGATGGGGATGTTATTGAATTTAAGATTGGTACCTAGGTGTCAACCTGCCTGTGAGGCAGACA
>CAZPZA010000049.1:0-5963 GCA_964590985.1 uncultured Gammaproteobacteria bacterium | reverse complement strand
ATTTTTTGGGTGGCTTTTTGGGGTCTTTTGGCAGAGCTTTTGATTGCTTATTGTCAGATCATTTAATAGTCAACGTCATTGCGAGGAGTGAAGTATGAACGACGAAGCAATCCCATTCCCAAGAGATTGCTTCGCTTCGCCGCGTCAGACGCGGCTATGCTCGCAATGACACATTCGTCGGGAAGATTGAATGCTTACAAATAAAAATTTTGACTATCCCTGAAAGAACATCTATTATATTTTTATTGAGGAAATTCTAAAAGTACAATATGAATAACTTTTCTGAAATCGATATCAAAATTATTATCGTTTTTGGTCTTTTTCTAATTATTTTCTTACTAATGTACATTGCCTTTGGACCACCTAGCAATAAACGTCGAGGAGGTTAGATTTGCCTTAAAAATCCTTTTTGGAATTTTTGAGTTTTAAGTTGTAATTTTGACTTTTGAGTTTTGATTTTTGAGCTTAATAACTTGTTCTTTAAACTGTTCTCCCCTATCTTTGTAATTTTTGAACATATCAAAACTCGCGCAAGCAGGAGATAACAAAACTACATCCCCAGGAGCGGCAATTTTTGATGCAGCAGCAACAATCGTTTTCATGTCTTTAGCTCCTTCGACTAACAATATTTTTGATTTTTGATTTTTGATTTTTGATTTTATTTTATCCCATTCTTTCCCTATTCCAATAATCGCCTTTATATTTTTGGCACTACTAATCACGCGACCAAGTGCGGTAAAATCGCTTCCCTTGCTTGAGCCGCCCAAAATAAGTATTTCGGGATTTTTGAATGCCTCAATCGCGGCAATTGCAGTCTCTGGCGTTGTAGAAAAAGAATCATCGTAATACCGAACTCCACTAACTTCTCCAATTAATTCTAGTCTATGCTCCAATCCTTTAAAAGTTCTAAGAACCTTAACAATATTTTCTTTCGAAACTCCGGCGAGGGTTGCAGCCATCACCGCAGCACACACATTTTCAAGATTATGTTTTCCAGGAAGAAGAATATCTCTAATGTTAATAATTTTTGATTTTTGATTTTTGATTTTTGATTTTACTATCCCATCCTTTACAAAACACCCCTGATCATAAACGCCCCGTTCTCTGCTTATCTGAAAAACTTGTGCGCTTGTATGAATATCTGATTCATGACTGGCCGGATAATCTTTGTTAATAACAGCAAAATCTGTATGTTTTTGAAATCTTAAAATATTACGTTTTGCCTCCACATATTCATAAACATCTTTGTGATAGTCGAGGTGTTCGCTTGTTATCATTAGAACTACTGCAATATGGGGGCTTTTCTCTAGGTCTTGAAGTTGAAAACTAGACAGTTCTAAAACTACTATAGAGTGTTCATTTAATTTATCCAAAAAATCAAATGGGGGCTTTCCAATATTTCCTCCTAAGTATGCATTTTTTCCCTGTTTTTTAAGCATTTCGTAAATAAGTGTCGCAGTAGTTCCCTTGCCCTTTGTTCCGGTTACTCCAATAATAGGGCAAGGACAAAGATCAAAAAAAATCTTGGTTTGAGAGGTCACAATAACGCCCTTTTTCTCGGCATTAAGAATTTCTGGCAGATTTCTTTTCACCCCCGGACTTCTGACAATAATGTTATATTGCGAAAGGGTTTTTAAGTAACCTTCTCCCCCAATAATTTTAATATCTTCATTTCTTAATTTCTTAATCTCTTCCTGCGACAAATCATCTTCATTCTTTCTATCAAGAATTGTTACTCTTGCTCCATTTTTAACCAAAAACTTCACACTCGCCAACCCCTCAACCCCCAACCCCAAAACCGCAACCTTTTTATTTCTCCAATCTATCATATTTATCCGTATAACTGACTGTGACTTCCAAGAGCTGTAAAGTAAGCATACGGCGCATCATCTGCAACTTTTACTTCCCGATAAATTGCTCGCCAATCTGAAGTTATGTCAATGCTCCTTTGTCCCTCATACTCTCCACGTAAGGTATGGCTTCTTAACGAAAGATCCATTGGATTTTTGGAGAAAATATTAATTTGTTGATCTACTCTTTTGCGGATTCTAACATCTGCTTTTTTATACTGCTTAATAAATTCTTTACTAAATCTAACTTTCATTCAGAAGCTTGTTTATGCAGCCACTTTATAGCATCCTTGGCATTATCAAAAGTTGGAGAAGCTTCTCCTTTTTTAAGTTGCTCCTCTGACTTTTTGAGGGATTCTATGAGATATTTACTTGGCTTCTCTTCTTTTGCGCTATATGTCACTCTCTTAGTTTTAACAAACTGCTTAAGCCATGCATCCACAAGAGAACTAAGGCTTAGTCCAAGTGTCTTTGCAATCTTTCGAGCCTTTGCCTTTACTTCTGGTTGTGTTTTAATATATATTGCTGCTGTATTCATATACACCAATTGTACCAAACTGAATGGGGTTATGCAAAAAAAAATTAAAGCTTCTTGAGTATTTGAAAAAATTCATCAGTAGAAATCTTAAGAACTCGCAAACTGTTACGTACAATAAAAACTGGTACATCCTTATCGGCCGTAATTACAACTGGACGATCTAAACCTAGTCTATCATAAATAAAATGATCTCCTTTTGTCCTTTTAAGCGTACAACCTACAAACTTTAAAAATTTCTCAAACTTTTTTCTGCGGATTGGTGTAAGTTTTGGCATTTTTAAGCTGAAAGGGGAATCTTAAAACTTTCTGTTTCGTTTGCCACAACCATTGGTGGATACCATTCTCTATCCACTTTCTGCCAACCTAATTCGCTAAGTACCTTATCTAGGGTACCTTTTTCTAATAGTTCTTCAAAAAAAATCTCAACTACTTCGTCAAAGCGCCTTTTTACTTCTCTAAATGTTTTGCCTGAAGTAGATAAATCAAGCGCTGGAGAATAAGCAATATAATATCTTCCCTCTTTAATAATTGAGATTGGAAGAGAAAACTGAGATAGATTAGTCATTTTTTTCATATGACCAATTGTAGCAAATTCAACAGGGTTATGCAAAAAAATCAGATCCTTATAGTTTAGATTGCCCAGTTAAACCAGAAGAAAGTTTATGCTCCGTAAGAATATATCCTCCTTCTGGCAAACTAAAGACCAAATAATATCCGCTATTGTCTCCAAGACTGTGCCCATCTCTCCCAGGCCTCTGTTAGTTTCTTCGTAACCACATCCAAATTCCCTCCATCAAGCCCTAAACGCAGATTTACTCCAGGCGGAACAAATGGAGAGGACGGATTAATCTGTAAGCCTAGGTCTTCTGGATTTGGGTGAGACTGACCAGCTTTGGGTGATAATGAGGCGCTTGGATATATTCCAGGCAGTGATGGCGTTACTAGTTCTGGTTTAATTTGAAAATCACCGTTTGGATGGAAATAGAGAACATTTTTGTGGAATGGGAATAAATCAATGTCTCCAACGGCAAGAAATATCAGCAAGGAGCCTTCTTCGAATGCTGTCTTTCTAACATTAAGAGAAGTGTCATCTGCTTGTATAATTTCAACCCCCTTTTCTGCCAGTTTTTCTTTTGACAAAATTACCCACGTGGGAAAATTTGTCAACAATTTAGCTTTGAATTTTATATTTATATCCTAGTCTTAATTGAATATATACCAATATATCTTTAGTAGGTCGCTATAATGCGTATCATTAGAGTGAAATAGCTTGAACGGAGTTTATTAAATCGTTAACTTGAGCACCAACTAATTTTTTTGCAACAGTTTTAAGCTCCTTAGCATCTCCTGTTGAATAAAAAGCATATGATGGATTTTTGTTCAAAGACAAATCATCATTATTTGTTAAAACTCTTCTTACTTGTCTTGCAATTGCTTTTCCTGAATCCAAAATCTTCACCTTATCTCCCATTATTTTCTCTATCGTATCTTTTAAAAACGGAAAGTGCGAGCATCCAAGCGCTATGACACCAACCTCTTTTTCTATAAATTCTTTTAATACCTTTTTCAAAACACTCTCTATCTCTTTTCCTTCTATCTCTCCTTTTTCTATCAAAGGCACAAGTTTTCCGCTGCCAATATTAATAACTTCGCAATCTGTAGCAAACTTATCTATTAGCTCTTTTTGATATTTACTTTTTGAGGTTGCTGGTGTTGACAAGATACCAATCTTTTTATTTTTTGTTATACTTGCTGCAGTTTTGACAGCTGGAACTGTACCCACAATAGGAATTTGAGGAAAATCAGTTCGGAGCTGATCTATACAAAAAACTGTGATTGTATTGCAGGCTAAAACTATAAGTTTAACCTTATTGTCCAACAGAAATTGCACTAATCGTTTTGCAAGAATATAAATTTCTTTTGGGGTTTTATTGCCGTATGGACAATTGATCGAATCTGCAAGATAAATAGCTGACTCCTTGGGAAGTTTTCTGACAATCTCTCTCCAAATGCTCAAACCCCCAACCCCTGAATCCAAAATCCCAATCGGCTGATTATTCATATTCTTATCATTTTTCGCAGAATTCTTAAGGAGATTTTTGTGACTTTGAACTTTGCATTTTGCAACTTTTAACTTGATTTTGTACCAGGGTACAATCATGGAACTGATTGTACTGTATTCTAAAGATAGTTCGAACGCATTTCGCCGCCTGTTGCGGCGAGGAAAGTCCCCCGCAAAATTCCGAAATCGCGGCTCCGCCGTGCCGGCGACAATTTCAAGTTTTTCTTTGACGGCAATTTACTATAAAACCTAAGAGAAGAATATTAATAAGTCAACTAAAGTCCATTCCCATAGAAAGTCCGCGCTATTAAACCCAGGGAAAGCATTAATAAACTCTACCGACCGGGAAACTCTTCCCTGCTATATCTGTAGCAATATTTAATAAACACGAATATTTTACATCAGAACATATAAGTTCAGGCTGTTTTTCTTTACAAGCTGATTCTGCTTTATCACATAAATCGGGATCTCGAGTAGTAACGGCAAAGCAACTAAAATCCTTAGTCAATGAGATTTTTTCGTAAAGCTCTTTCTTTTCCTCACATATAGATTTATCTTTGCTCTGTGCAACAAGATAGCCAATACAACTTATTTTACCAATATCGTCTCCGATCTTGTCGCACAGACTAATATCATTCCTAATCTGAGAAATCCCAGCTATACAAGTTCCCTTTTCTGCCTGATTATCAATAGCGTCACAAAGGCTTAAATTATTTTGTATCAAGGCCTTGCATGTGTGTTTTCTGTCTTCACTTTCTATTTTATTACAGAGTTCCATTGAACTCTTAGAAAAAGCAACTTTTCTAAAACAGAGGTCTTTTCTGTCGCCTCCCATCAATTTTTCACAAAGTGATTCGTCTTGAACCACTCCGGCTAACCATGCATAACAAATAGTCTTTTTTCCGGTTTTAATTTCATCACAAATATTTGGGTTCCCCTTTTGATATGCTAAAGCAAAAAGGCACTCCGCTTCTGTATCAACGATTGGTTCTAATTCTTCTTCCTCTTGGGCTGATGCGATATCGAGACAAATAGATTTATCACCTAAAACCTGGGCAATGCAATTCTTTTTTTCTCCTTTTTCTATAATTTTATTGCAAACTTTCAATGCTTTCTCCTCTAAAGTTTCTGGTTTCCCCCTTTCAATTTGCCAATACCGCCAAGCTGAAATCCCTCCGACAACAAAAACAATAAGAATAATGAAAATCAAAATTTTAGAAAAAGTTAAGTTGTACATATTTTGTTAAGTAATTTTTATAAAAATTTTCTTTTACCAAAATGCAGATCCGCCAACTGATTTTTTCGCCCAGAAAACCTTACGATTTGGTCGCCGAGCGAAGCGAGGCGAACCAAAACCGCTTGCAATTTCCTACGTGGTACCAGGGGTGGGGATCGAACCCACGAACCTCAACGTTATGAATGTTGCGCTCTTACCAACTGAGCTACCCTGGCGAGCACAAAAATTATACCAATTGACCAATCATAAATCAATTGTTATAATAACTGTACGCGC
>CAZPZA010000048.1:0-6388 GCA_964590985.1 uncultured Gammaproteobacteria bacterium | reverse complement strand
AGGTCTTTCAAGAAAAACAGGAAGTAGTCTTTTTGCAAACAGCTTTTTCTCCAAAATACTTTCTATAAAAATCTTTTTATCCAAGGGTCTGTGTTGCTTTGGTAAAAACCCGAGAGACACAAGAAGCTCTTCTTCGAAATTATCAATTGTTTTATTGTTCCACTGTTGCATTGTTTCATTGTTACTCAAAGAATAATTGCTCAATTTAAATAAGGTATCCTTTACAAGAAAAAATACTTTTCTATTTTCCTGATTCTGCGCACAAAACGCATCAATTAGTTCACAAATATAATAAGTAAGCCCAATCTTTTCCAACGTCTTTTTGATAAGCAAAAACTCTTCTTGGCTGTGCGCCTCGGTAACAATAGGCAGAAACGAATGAGAGCTTCTATAAAGGGTAAGAAGCGTTAAGTTTAAAAGTTCAATATGGGAAGACCGACGACTTGTAATTCGTCTCACACCCGGCGCTCTAACTTGGATCTTTCCGTAATTTGGAGTAAGTATTGTCAAAATTCTATCTGCTTCCCCAAAATTTTTTCTTTTAACGACAATCCCTTCTGTTTTGTATGACCTCATAATATTCAGAAGACAGATGACAGAATACGGAAAACGGATAGCAGAGTAAAACAGATTGAACAGCGACTTTTCAGCTTTCTGTCTTCTGTAATATCTGCTCTCTGTCATCAGTCATCTGTTTTCTGTCCTCAGTTTTTTTTGATTTCGTGCTTCGAATTTTTACCTATAGTCTAATTTTTATCTCCTTATCTGTTGTCAAAGGAAACTTCTTGCTCTCCCTGCCATTAACTACAATAGTATATTCATTATCGTATGTTCCTGGTTGTTTTTGAATAAGATATGGCAAAATATCAGAACCCACTTTAAATGGCAAATCGTAAGAAATCTTAAACGTTGCAGCCCCTTTGGGTCTTACTGTCAAAAATCCTTCAAATACTGTTTTTCCCAATTCTTCATAAGTCTTGATTTTTACTTCTGATCCTGTACTATCTATAAGCTTGCTTCCTTTTGGAACATAAATTCTTGCCCAATTTCTCAAAACTGCGTTTAGACACAAATTGCCTCTTTCTAGATTACAGTCAGATGGAGGATATGGGTTCTTATAATTTATGGTAACAATTTTTTTGATAGCACCATCTTTTTCAATTTCAAACTCATTCCTTATAGATTCTTTGACAAATAAATTAGACTTTGCTCCGCCAAAGTTTGTTTCGTTTATATGTAAATAATCTCCTTCGAAATCTTTTATTCTCCCTGCTGCGTTTAAAGATTCTATACCTTTTTGCGCATCAACGTTATATATATAAAACATTACATGTTTTTCCTCGATTTGTTTCAGAAAATCTTGAAACAAAGGTCCCCAATAAAGTTTGGGAGACGATTTTAGAGCTTTATCCATAATCGCATAAAGAAGGGCACCGATAATGTCTTTTCTTTGTGCCTGAGCAGCTTGTAAAGACGTGACCCTTAGGTCAAGACTTTTTGGGGTGCTGATAAGACTCTCAAGAGCGTAGATAACTTGAGCGCAATCACATCTTTTATCTTGCTCTGTTGTAAACTTAATTCCTGAAACATATACCTGATCATCCAGTATCTTAATAGTAGATACCAAAACATTAGTGTCCAAGGCAATAATACCATCTACATCTACTTTGCTTGGGACCCTATTGTACAACGAATTAAAAGTCTCCATGGATTTCACGAAATCAGGGGATAGGTTTGAATCTCTAAGATGCAACACAGAAACATTGGGAAGATAGTTGGCAATTGGCTCTGGGGCTTTTGGTTTGCCAAAAATTGTATTATCAAGATTATAAATATCAGAAGACTTATCAACGTGGATTACGCCTTTGTCTATCCGAAAAATAGCATAAGCTGTAATAAATCCTCCGGTTGCACGAAGCTCTTTATCGTTTTGAAATAAAATTAAATATCTTTTTTCTTTAGGTTCTCCCAAAAGACTGGGTAAAATCTTAATAAGGGGGCTTGCCTCATTAACAAATCTAACTCCTTCTCCTGTTAATTGTTTTGCCAATTCTAAGTCTTTTCTAACATCTTGTCCTCGGATATTTAATGGATAGCGAGAGGGATTGACATAATCAAGCTCTTCCTTCATAAGGGATGCATGCTTTACAATCTCGTCTATATGGGGAGTAATTTTGCCCATTGTTTTAACTGCTGTTTCTATTCGCTGTGATGCTGTTCCCCCAACAAAACTACCTTGGCCCTTAAGTCCTAATATATCCGCATATGGCTCTACTGCCTTTACCAAAACCTCTGCTGCATCCAAACCGTAAAATCCGGCTTTAATCAAATGATCTGCGTCATTGTAGTATAAATTTATAAATGGAACAAACTTAAGAATACTCAACCTTTTTAAGTCTTTCTGTACTTGAGTAAGTTCTTTTTTTGTTTTATCAAGCTCACTTGAGGCTAACTCGATATCTTGTTTTTTAACAGCATCCACTGTAATCTTTACTTGATCTGCTGTTTTTTGAATACCCCCAACCACTACAAGAGCCGACTTTACAATAGGAAAAGAAGAAAGAATTCCAACAGCAGCCAAAGCAATCAATAGGACCAAAACCGTACGAAGATTTTTTCTTTTTTTCAATTTATTCATGGAGTTTGTTTTTGTTTCTATGTTGTTTACTGGAGAATCCAAGTCTATTTTGTTAAAGCCTTCCATATTTTAAGCTATCACTTATATCATACCCTTAAAAACTCTTCGATGTCAAATCAAATATGCGAAATATTTTCTAATATGCTCCAGTGCCTTTCATTACAATAGGAATCGTCTTGACAATTATTACAATATCAAGAGCAAAAGATTGATTGTTGATATAATAAAAGTCATACTCCAGATTTTCATGAAGTGGCAAATCTTTTCTTCCCAATATTTGCCACAAACCTGTTAACCCTGGTTTGATCTCAAGTCTTTTTTTCTCCCAATAAGTGTACTTTTTGACAATAAATGGCATTTCGGGACGTGGCCCAACAACACTCATTTCTCCCCTTAAAATATTTATAAATTGTGGTAGCTCATCAAGGCTAAAGCGCCTTAATAACTTTCCAACCTTTGTAATCCTTGCATCATTTTTTGCTACTGGAGCTTTATTATAAAGGGACGTATCATACTTCATGGTTCTAAATTTATACATCTTAAATGTTTTGCCATTTTCTCCAATTCGAACTTGCGTAATAACACCCGGCCCTAAAGAATCAAGCTTAATCGCTGCTAATATTACTAACCAGAGCGGGAAAGTAAAAATCAAACTTATTGTTGAAAACAAAACATCAAACGTCCGCTTATAAACCCTCTTCCACAATGGAAAATGAATTCTATTCACATCAAGAGAAGGAATTCTCTCTAAATTTGCAATATCAATGCTTCCGGTAACAAGATCAAAGATATTTGACACTACCTTAAATTTTGTTGGAGAGGAAGATCTTGCAACAAGGTCAAGTATAGTTTCACGGGAAAGCGAAAGATTAGCAATATATACTTCTTGAATGCGATGCTTTTTGATAATTATGTTAAGATCCTCAAGTCTTCCTAACATTCTTAAGTCTTTAGAGGCGCTATTGTCGATAAATCCAACCACACTATACAAAGGTGCGTATAGCTTAAGCCTGGTTTCGATTTCTCTTCCAAGCCGTCCTGCCCCGATAATAAGCACATTCGTCCTACTATATCCTTTTTTAAGGAAATTGTATTGCATGCTTCTTACAAGCAGTCTTCCAAAAATTATAAGCACAGCTGCGAAAAAATATGTTAGAATCACTGTAATTCGCGAATAATCAAATTTATACAAATACGAACTGGCCATAATAAGCAGTAGCCAAAGTGTTACAGCACGCAATACATTGTACATTTCAGAAATTTGGGTTTTACGTTGTTTTGGCTCATAAAGTCCACCTAGGGAAAAAACTACAAGTAGAGTCAAGATAGCAATAGGAAGGGCTTGAAGATAAACAGATATTGGCTGTATAACATCTAAAAAAATTCTAAAAATTCCCTTGTCTCTTAAAAAGTATGCAAGTAAAAATGCCAATACCAAAGAAAGAACATCAGAGAGAACAAGGATAAAAACTAAAATATTGTTGCAATTTAAAAATCTATTTAATGCCTTTGACATTCTGAATTAATGTTTCAAGTTTTTGACCTATAACTTTGAAACTATAGTGCTTAACTACAGTCTTTCGTCCATTTTTTGCAAGTGTATCATACCTCCTTTTATTTTTTAATAGACTTATTATCTCTTTTGCGAATTCTTCCGTAGTATCTGCTATTGCAATATTTTTGTCTTTCTCGTACAAAAGTCCTTCTGCTCCAATGGTGGTTGAAACAATAGGTTTTCCCACAGCCCATGCTTGTAAGATTTTATGTCGAGTTCCCGACCCAATACGTAGCGGGCATACTGATATAGTTGTATTGCCAATATACTCTCTAATGTCTTTTATAAATCCAGTAACAAAAATATCATTCTTATTGTGCAGTTTCAGTATTAGTCTATGGGGCTTAGGCCCAACAATAAAAAGTTTTACATCTTTTATATGCTGTTTAACTAATGGCAGAATTTTTTTTACAAAAAATAAACAAGCATCAATATTTACAGGTTTGTCCATAAGACCTCGAAAAAGTAAAGAATTACCTTGTCCACCTCTCCGCTCCACCTTCGAGGAGTCCTTCGGCTCGCCTCGCTGGAGCTTCGGCGAAGCGGGCCACCTCGAAGGTGAAAAACTCGCAACACCTCGAAGGTGGCGTTTTTCACCTCGAAGGTGACCGAATGGGCTCCTTCGAGGTGGTATCGTGCCACTCCTCCAAGGTAAAAAGTAGTTTGTATCAACGGGGTTTGGAACAACATTGATATTAACGTTCTCTCCAAGTTCTTGCAAATATTTCTTATCAATCTCCGAACATACTACCCAATTTTTAACCTTTTTCATTGTTTCTCTCTCAAATCGCCTATAAAGAAATGCCTGCCAGAGATAAAAGAGATTTTTGGGAAAATAGTGTGCTTGACACATTCTAAAATAAAACATACTCATCGCATCTGTGGTATCTATAACCACCTTAGTTGTATAACCACCTCGGAGGTGGCGAGGCAGCGACCTCGACTCCTCCGAGGTGAAATCTGTTAAGACTCGAGGTGAATTCAGTTGATCCGACAAACTTCTGTCAAGGTAAATTGCACTTCTTAAGCGTTTAAGATAAACAACATCAATATTCTCTTTATCAATGATTTTTTTAATAGTCTTTCTCACTTTTTCTGAATAACAATAGGCTACCTCATAAGGTAAAAAAGGAAAACGAAAGCAATTTAAAATAGCCACTAAAGGATTGATGTAAATAACTTTTATAGACTTACATGTTTTTTTTATTTCCTTAAACTCTTTGGATTCTTCTTTATTGATTGTTACGGATAAAAGATGCACCTCGTGCTTTCTTGCCAAAATCCTAATCAAATCAAAAGACCTCATTCTATGCAGTCTATTTGGTAGGTATGGAGGAGGACTGACAAACAGAATTTTCATATTTTGATCCTTGCAAAATTCTCCTTAATATGATAAGTTATTTATAGAATAGTCGAGTAAGTCCTGAATGCTCTAGATAGCCGTAAGACTGTCTTAATCCGTGCAAAATAGCTATGAATTTAGCTACCCTACCCTGCTTGCCAGGGAGGCGGTGAGAATCGGAGTTCAGGGATTGACTATTCTTTTTTTAAGCCTCGTCCACTTAATCACCTTTTCGACTACAATTTCATCTTTAATAACCTCTGCATAGTGAACATCTTTACTGTTGTATTTTGCTTGCATTGCTCCAGCAACGAAATCAGCTAATTGCAAAAGGCTATCTTGTTTGCTATCTTTAGGCGGACGCTTTTATTTTTTGGAGCAAGTTTTTCGACTGTTTCTTGAGCGTATTTTAAAAGGTCTGCCTCTTGGCTTTCTTTAGTAAATTTTTTGTCAAGAGTTAAATTTAATACTGGATGAACAGAAAGGAACTCTGCTATCGCTGCCCCTACCGAAATCCCATAGTTCAATGGCGTGTCTTTTATAACTCTTTTTTCTTTATCAATTACTACCACAACGATCTTTACGTTTTGTTTTGCAATTTCTTTTAAAATATACATTCTTGTTCTTTCGTTGGAATCATGAAATTTTATTTCGGAAATGGATTTGAGTCTTTTTTTGACAGCTCTTTTTCTAGCTCTTTTAATAATATTTCGAAGGTGTTTATTGGTTATATCGCTTGTGGAAATAATACCTACACAAAAGAAAAGAACAGCGTCACTTAAAGCAGGGGATTCATCGAGAAATCCATACGCTACGCTCTTGTTCATTTTTTCCATTATACACCATCTCAATC
>CAZPZA010000047.1:4176-6455 GCA_964590985.1 uncultured Gammaproteobacteria bacterium | reverse complement strand
TACCTTGAGAAGGTAACGTCCTTGGCCACTAGACGATGGCGGCAATTCAACACTTATTTTATCTCAATTTGTCTTATATCACAAGGCAGCCTAAAGTATAGCGCTACATAGTAGTATACTTTAAGCAAAAGTAGGTTGATTATTGCGCAAGACTATTAATAATTTGTGTCTTGCCAAAGAACTTAAGATCAAGTAGTTTTCTGTCTTCTGTTAAGAAGAGATCACATTCTGCCTCTGCTGCGCTGTGAAGTTGCACATTATCTTCCAAATCCGTAGTTGGACCTTCTAAAGCCTTATCTAAAATATCTTGAGTTAATGCAATCAAATTAAAATCGCTGATAAAAGAATTCATTTTTGCATCAGGAACGCTTATCTTATTTACGTAGAACAGGATATGACAAGATAAAATAGAGACAAATCCTTTGTGCTCATCTAAATCTTGAGCATCAACTTCTGGAGCTCTATTTACAAGTCCTATAAAACAGTTTGCATCAACGAAGACCTTGGCCATGTTTTTTCATCATCGCTATCCTATATCTTCTATCTATTTCTTTAAGCGTTAGGCGCGGAAGGTCTAATTCATCAATCTTTGCCTGTAACTTTTTGGCATTGATTGTTTTTATTTTCTTATTGCTATAAGGTACAACTCTACCAACAACTGCGGACCTTCTAATCAGCTTAATTTCATCTCCTCTCTTTAAAGCTTTTGCGAGATTATTAGTGTTAGTTCTAAGTTGAGTAAAAGTAATATATTCCATATTGATTTAAGTATACATTTAAATGTATACTCTGTCAAGCGGAATTTGAGTTATCGAAATGCCCCATTGCTCTGGTTGTTTCAATATTACAATTCTTGTATAATTTTAGAGTGAGTAAAGTTTATCTTTCCGTTGTAATTCCTTCCTTCGATGAGATGGCGAATCTTCAGAAAGGCGTATTGGATAAGGTAGATCATTTTTTAAGTAGAAAAAAATTCAAGTACGAGGTAATTGTCGTGGATGATGGATCAACAGATGGAAGCATAGAGTTTGTAGAAAAGTTTGTAAAAGACAATAGCAACTTTAGGCTTATCAAAAACCCCCATCTTGGTAAAGCTAGAACAGTTACGAAAGGGGTGTTAAGCGCAAAAGGCCAATATATCTTATTTACCGACATGGATCAGGCAACGCCAATTGAGGAGGTAGATAAATTATTGCCTTATTTTAATCCGTCAAATGCCGGATTTGATATTGTTATTGGATCAAGAAACAGTACACGTAAAGGTTCGCCCTGGACACGAATTCTTATGGCAAGAGGAATGATGTTTTTAAGAAGATTTATGATTGGGATCAGGGAAATTTCCGATACGCAATGCGGATTTAAGATGTTTAGGCACGATGTTGCAAAAAAACTTTTTGCAAAGATTGCGTCTTTACATTCAAAACAAACAGAAATAACAGGCTCGAGTGTTTCTGCCGGGTTCGATGTTGAACTTTTGTATTTGGCGGAAAAGTTGGGTTACAAAATTAAAGAGGTTCCTGTAAATTGGCTGTATGTTGAGACGAGAAGAGTCAATCCAATTAAAGACTCTATTGAAGGACTTATCGAACTTATAAGAATAAAGGTTAATGATATAAAAGGCAAATACAAATAAATCTCAAATCTCAAATGTTAAATCACAAAACCACCCGCCTCGCAGGAGCTATGGCGAAGCGGGCAACTCAAATCTCAAATTTTATATTGTTAGGAAGCGGATATTTGACGGTGGTTGTTGGACTATTTCTCTATTCTTTTACCCAAGTTGATCTTAGTCTTACATTGTCTGAATGGTCTGTTTGGCAAGTAATTCAGAAGTTTTTTCAACATATAGGTTATTTTCAAAGACCTCTTTCGACTTTCTTTTATGTTGTCATTATTTTGCTGCTTTATTTATTTTATTTTCTGTTTCTTCGACTATCCCGAATTGGGGGGATTAGGGATATTGGGGGGATTTGGGGATTGGTTATAGCTACAACTATAATCCTTACCTTTTCCTATAATGCGTTTTCTTACGATCTATTCAACTATATGTTTGATGCGAAAATTGTAACATACTATCATCAAAACCCTTACGAGCATAAAGCTCTTGAGTATCTGGGTGATCCCATGCTTTCTTTTATGCATGGGGTCCATAGAACTTACCCTTATGGTCTAGTTTGGCTTATATTGACTGTACCTTTATCTTTGGGCATAAATTTTTTTCTGCCAACGTTTTTTTTGTTTAAACTTCTTGCTTCTTTGAGCTTTTTAGGAACGGTTTT
>CAZPZA010000047.1:0-4076 GCA_964590985.1 uncultured Gammaproteobacteria bacterium | reverse complement strand
GTATTTTTTGCCTTAAACCCGTTGGTTTTAATAGAAAGTCTTGTTTCTGCTCACAACGATATTGTTATGATGTTTTTTGCTGTTTGGGCACTTTATTTATTATTGAGTAAAAAATATACCCGTTCAATTATATTACTCGTATTATCAATTGGAGTTAAGTTTGCAACAGTGCTCTTAGTGCCAGTATTTTTATACATAGCAATAAAACAATTAAGGAAACAATCAATTGACTTTAAGAAAGTTTTTATGATTATTTTTGTTTTAATGACGATAGCAGTTGTTATAACCTCTTTTGCATCTGGTATAAATAAAAATCCAGAGATTCAGCCTTGGTATTTCTTGATGCTATTTCCTTTTGCCAACTTTGTTGCCCAGAAAAGAATTATCGTTTTTCTAACAATTTCCATGTCGTTTGCCATGTTAGCTTCGTATATCCCATACATTTTGACAGGCGAATGGCCCAAAGATATTGTCGGATTAAAAAATATGTTACTTACGACATCAATAATTGGCGCCGTTTTTCTAAGTATCGTTTTACACAAGCGTTTTATTCACAGGTAAAATTTGCTTCTAATTTTGTTTTTCCTGTATAATTTTGTCATGAGCTTTATTAAAAAGCATAAACTTGCGCTTCTTTTTGGCTTTGGGATAATCTTTGTCTATTTTTTCACCCGTCTCTATAACATTTTAGAACTCCCTATTTTTACCGATGAGGCAATATATGTTAGGTGGGCGCAGATCGCCAAAAACGACGCCAACTGGAGGTTTATTTCTTTAACCGATGGCAAACAACCTCTACTAATCTGGTTAATGATGATAGTAATGAGGTTTGTGGAAGACCCCTTATTGGCAGGCAGGTTAGTATCTACAGTAGCTGGATTTTTAACTATGTTTGGATTGTTCCTATTAGGACGCGAAATGTTTAGACAGACATGGGTAGGTATTTTGTCTGCCGTCCTATACCTTATATATCCTATGGCAATAGTTTACGATCGGATGGCTCTTTATGACGGTCTTGTTGGGACTTTTGCCGTGTGGAGTTTATATTTTGCTGTTATGTTAATAAGAAAGCTACAGCTTGATCTTGCCCTTATTTTAGGCATGGTATTAGGAGGAGGAGTACTCACAAAAACAAGCGGATTTTTTAACATATACTTGCTTCCAACAACTCTTGTTCTATTTGATTTTGCGCAAAAAGATAGGCTGAAACAAATCATAAAATGGGCTTGCCTTGCAATTCTCGCAACAATTTTGGCCTACATGTTTTATTCAATTCTTAGACTTTCTCCTTTCTTCCACATTATCACCGAAAAAAATGCAATTTTCGTTTATCCTTTAAAGGAATGGATTAATCATCCATTAGAATTCTTTGTTGGAAATTGGCAGGCATTTTGGGATTGGATAATACGTTATTTGACTTGGCCGCTTCTTGCTCTTGCCCTTTTATCTTTCTTTCTTTCGAAAGCTTTTACAAGAGAGAAAATAGTTCTCTTTTTGTGGTTTATTCTTCCAATCCTGGCATTGGGACTTTTTGGACGAACAATATATCCTCGCTTTATTTTTTTCATGCTGCTTCCCCTTTTACCTCTTATTGCATTTTCTCTTGTAAATATTTACACAAGAGTTAAAAAAACTTACTTATTTGCTGTTTTCTGTTTTTTATTTTTTTTTCTTGCTCTCAAAGCTGATTATCTTATCCTAAATGATTTTGCCAAAGCTCATGTTCCGGAGTCAGATGTTATTCAATATGTAACCGGTTGGCCTGCAGGTATAGGAATAAAGGAATCTATAGAGTTCTTTAAGAAAGAAGCAAAAAAAGGAAAAATATATATTGCGACACAGGGCACGTTTGGATTAATGCCTTATGCTTTTGAAATATATTTGGTGGATAATCCAAACATTACAATAGAAGGATATTGGCCTATAGGAGAGACTATTCCAGAAAAAGTGTTGAATGAGGGCAAAAAGAAATCAGCATACTTTGTCTTTTATCAACCGTGCGGTCCATGCGAAGGCATAGGGCTCTCACCACCCGCATGGAATGTAGAAACAATGCTGCAAGTAAAAAGAGGCACAGATAATTATACGACTGTTTATAAGGTAAGATAAGGTGAGAAACAACATAATTTTTGTTAGTGCCATATCTGTTGCTCTATCTTTAGTTTTCTTCTATCCAGTCTTCAGCGGTAAAGTTCCTTTTCCAGGAGATCTTCTTGTTGGAGAATACGCGCCATATAATTCCTATCCTTTCTTAGGGTACAATCCTGGCGGATATCCAAATAAAGGGCAGAGTTTTGATGTTTTAAGGCTTTTATATCCAGAAAAAGAATTTTCTGTTAGAATGTTTAAGAACCTTGAGTTGCCACTTTGGAATCCATACAACTTTTCTGGTAATCCTCACATTGCGAGCTTGCAGTCTGGATCCTTTTATCCTTTCAATATAGTATTTATTTTGTCTCCTTTTATGTATGGTTGGTCAGTATTTATTTTGTTGCAACCCATTTTAACTGGAATATTTACCTTTTTATTTGTAAGAGAGCTTCGTCTTAACATAAAGAGCGCGGTTTTTTCAGGTATATTATTTGCATTCTCTTCATATTCCATTGTATGGATCGAATACGGCAATATCGGCCATTCAATATTATGGATGCCTTTTGCAATGTGGTTAAGTGTAAAAAACCTTAAAAAACCAAGTTTTTTAAAATCTGTATTGATATCGCTATCGCTAACTTTTTCAATAATGGCAGGATATATCCAAACATCGTTTTATATGTTTATTTTTCTTGGGGCATTTGTTGTTTTTCATATTTTTTTTATAGACAAGAGAAATAAAGCCAAAAAGTTGTTATTATTCTTTATAATTTTCATTTTAACCATATTATTATCAGCAACACAGCTTCTTCCAATGCTTGAGTTAATCTTTCAATCCGCAAGATCTCCATATTCCCGATCTGAATTTCTAAAGCTTCTTATCCCTCCTTTTCATATTATTACAATGTTTGCTCCTGATTTTTTTGGCAACCCAGCGACAAGAAACTATTGGATTAGCGGCACGTATATAGAACGAGTTGCATATATTGGAGTAGTACCTTTAATTTTTATAGTTTATAGTTTTTTAAAGAAACAAAAACCACTCTTTGGGTTTTTTGCTATTAGTGCTTTTGGTATTTTACTTCTGTCCTTTGATACTTATTTCGCAAGCATTGTGTATTTTTTTCAGATACCATTAGTCTCAACCGCTGTTCCAACAAGAATTATATTTTTGTACTGTTTTTCGGCAAGTATGCTTGCAGGATTGGGGTTAGAAACATTTTTGAAAGATAGAAATAAAAAACTGTTGTTAAAAACTATATTTATTTTGGGTATCGCATACGTCCTGCTATGGATTTTTGTTTTTATTACGCCTGTCGTTGGCAAACAATTGTCTTGGGTCACAAATTTAGATATATCGAGACGAAACCTTATTTTGCCAAGCGCAATTTTTTTGGGCAGCGCTATTGTTTTGTTCGGCAGTTTTTATATAAATAAATACAAAAAATTTATTTTTCTGTTTCTGTTTCTTTTAACCGTATTAGATCTTTTTTATTTTTTTCATAAGATTACGCCTTTTGCACCAAAAGAGGCAGTTTATCCTAAAACAGAAGTTCTAGAAAAGCTTAAAAACATACAGGGAATAAATCGTTCATGGGGTTACGGTAGCGGCTATATAAGCACAAATATACAAACTTTTGAGAAGATTTTCTCGACAGATGGGTATAATGCTTTACATATTAAAAGATATGGGGAATTGTTGTCATTTTCAAAAGATGGCAAGATTCAGTCCATGATACCAGGATCGGATGCCATGATTGCTTCGGGTTACGGTGAAGAAGATCTTCAAAGAAATAGATATCGCCAGCGGTTACTAAATCTTTTGGGTGTAAAATATATTTTGAACAAAAATGACTTGTTAGAAAAAGATTACATGCATGACAACACGTTTCCGAAAGAAATTTACGAGCTTGTTTGGCAGAAAGCTCCTTGGCAGATTTATGAAAACAAACAGGCATTGCCGCGTGTTTTTTTGGCTTCGGATT
>CAZPZA010000046.1:5388-6576 GCA_964590985.1 uncultured Gammaproteobacteria bacterium | reverse complement strand
CGGATTCGAACCCGATTCTGTAACAGTTGATCAAAATTCCACAATTATTTTTCTGAATAAAGACAAAGAGTCCCATTGGCCAGCAAGCGAGGTACACCCAACACACCAGCTGTATTCGGAGTTTGATCCCAAAAAACCAATAAATCCTGGAGAATCTTGGTCTTTTAAAATTATAAAGGTTGGAATATGGAAATATCATGACCACATTTTTCCCCATAAAAAAGGAACTATTGTAGTAGTTCCTGAAGAAGAAATCAAAGATATAAGTTTAGGTAAAAAAGAAAATATAAATGTTTTAGAGAAGATTAAAAACATTATTGCTGAATTTATAGACAATCTCAAAAGCAGGTTTAGATTCGGAAAACAATACCAAACTCCACCAGCGGAAAATTTTGTCAAGCTGTCAGTAGAACAGCAGATGGATGCTCTTGGGAATTTAGCCAGAAATCTTGGAGGCCAAAAAGCCTGGGAGTATGTAAAGGCAACATATAGAGGAAAAGCAGGTTCTTCTGGTAATATTCACGATCTTGCCCACCTTGCAGGAGGTTTAATCTATGAAAGCTTGAGTCTTAAGGGAATAGCAAGATGTAGTAGCGAATTTGCTTTTGGTTGTTACCATGGGTTTCTAGATACAGCGTTTGCGAAAAATCTTGATCGGTTGTCCGAGGCGCAGGCTGCTTGTTCCTTGCTTGGTCCATCTAATTCAGGACCCGTAGCAAGCTGTATCCATGGTATAGGCCATGGTGTAGCAAGTTTCCATTCCACAAAGGATTTGAAAAAAGCGCTTTCTACCTGTAGACAGTTAATATCCGGACAAGAGTATTGTTTTGACGGTGTTTTTATGGAATTTGTACGATCTGCTCCAAAATCGTTTTTCAAACAAGAAGACCCTCTTTATCCCTGCAATCAGCTCGAAAAGGAGTTTGGATACACTTATTCCTTTGCTTGTGGAAGAAATCAACCCTCCCTTCTTATGGGCAGATCTAAGATGGGGTTTGACGAAGTAATTGGCGTTTGTTTAGGCTCTTCTTCCAAGCCGTTTAAACAAGGGTGTTTTGAAGCATTGGGTTTTTCTTTGGCGGCAACGGCAGATGTTGAAACAATTGTTGGGGGTTGCCAAAAAATTGGCGAAGATGTGTTTACCGCAAGATGTATTAAGTCTGCTGCCGGTGAGTTGGTTTTTCAAGA
>CAZPZA010000046.1:0-5288 GCA_964590985.1 uncultured Gammaproteobacteria bacterium | reverse complement strand
AAGATTTTGGGCTTGCAAAAAACTTGCAGCTTCTGAAAGAAAATGAAAAATATAAAGAAGTTTATGCTCGTTGCCACGAAGTGACCCACTATCTTTCTAGGTCTGAATATGAAAAACAAGGTAGTATTGCCAAAGTTTATAGCCAATGTGACTCCACCTGTCATGGCGGTTGTTATCATGGGACTTTAGAAGCATACCTTAAGGAAAAAAATCTTACAGGCGACAAGCTGGCAGAAGAATTTGCCAGAGTCTGTGGAAAGGAAAACGACTACAAAAAGCCATTGGAATTTAATGAATGCTTGCATGGTTTAGGACACGCGGCTATGTTTGTGACAGAAATGGAGCTTTTTGACTCGCTCAAACTTTGCGATACATTGTCTAGTCAATACACAAGAGAGAAGTGTTATACAGGAGTGTTTATGGAAAACTCGTCTTCTTCTACCTCTTTTGACCATGCTTCAATTTATATTAAAAAAGATGATCCTTTTTATCCTTGCAACTCATTAGAGGAAAAATATTTAGGTCTTTGCTGGCAGTACCAAAGCTCTTATTTTGCGATTATCAGCAACCAAGATTGGGTAAAAGTGGCAGATTTGTGTTTACAAATTACAGAAAAGTATCAAGATCGCTGTTTTAGAACTATTGGCACCAATCAGGTTGGTTTTACTTCGTCTTTTAAAACAATGAAAGAAGATTGTGATTTGATGCCCAGTCTTAATTTTCAAAATATCTGTGTGGCAGGAGTAATTTCGTCTCTGTCCTACAGATTTGTAGGAGAAACAGAAAAGATGATTGAATTTTGTTCTATCGTTAACTCGAAAAATAAAGAAAGCTGTTATAAGCAGATGGGGACATCGCTTTTGGATTGGAGTAGAAATACAAGCTTGGCGAAAAGAAGTTGTGAAAGTATTTCTGATCCTCAAGGAGCGTCATGGTGTAAAAGCGCGATTTAACAATCTATCCCCAAGCGCCAGCGTAAACCACCCCCAAGGGTGGACACTTAAGGGTAGACAGACAGTCAACGCAACCCACCCCATCAGCGTAACCCACAGAGGGTGTAATGGAGGGTCTAGAAATTTTACTCTAAGGGATAGATAATAGAAGTTGATGAAATATCAGAGTGTTTTAGGAAAGTCAGTTGAATTAACAGGAGAACGGAAAATGCACATTATTCAACGTCACCCAGATGTTATAGATCACCTTCCTAAAATTAAGGAGATTCTTCTTGCTCCCGATGAAATTAGAATCGATAGTTATGATTCAAGCGTATTGCTCTTTTATAAATTCTTTGATAGAATCAATGTAGGTAAATACCTTGTGGTAATAGTTAAAACAAACGAAAGAAACTTTATTTTGACATTTTATTCAACTTATAGAATCAAATCAGGAGAAAAATATGAAAATTAAGAATAAGTTAAACTACTTTTATGACCGTGATGCCGACGTTCTCTATATTTCAAAGGGTAAGCCTTCCAAGAGTGACATTTCCGATGAAGTTGAAGATGGCGTAGTAGCTCGTTTTGACGCAAAAACAAAAGAGGTAAGAGGTTTTACTATACTGAATTTTGCTGCTAGAACCCAAAAGAAATCAAAAGCAGTAGAGCTTCCTTTTGAACTTATTTTTAATCCCCTACATTCTGTATAGAATGCAGACATTTTAGACATTTTAGTCCTTGGTTGATTGAATGTTCCAACCTTCTTAACAAAAAGGCAACAGAAGTAATTGGAGACATAATATGTTCCCAGCCCACTAAATCAAAAACCGCAATAATAAACCGCAAGGGTTGTAAGCGAATATCTTTTGTGTTACAAAGAAAGTGTGAGAGATAGAAAAATAATTGTGTTTTTGGTAGCGGGAATAGTATTTGTAGCTATTGGTTTTGTTCTTAATTTTAGTTTTAACATAGCTTCGAAGGAGAACGGATTAGGCTCCCAAAATTATAAAAAAGATTATAAGTCTTTGTCAAGAGAACAACAGGGCATTTCAGAAGTTTTGTCCCAAAATAGCTCAAATGGGGTAAAACAAGAAGTAGAGGTTGCGAAAGTTTTGGATGGAGACACGATTGAGACAAATTTTGGCGCGCAAATCCGCTACATTGGTATTAATTCACCAGAAATGGGTGAGCCATTTTTTGGGGAAGCACTAGAGCTTAATGAAAGTTTGGTTTTGGACAAAAATGTAGGTTTGGAATTTGATATTAAGAATTTGGACAGATACGGCAGAACGCTTGCTTATGTTTTTGTTGGTGAAGAACTGATCAATTTAGAAATGGCTAGAAATGGCTTGGCAGTAGTTCAGACTATTCAACCTAATGTAAAATATCAAGACGCAATAGTTGCGGCTCAAAGGGAAGCAAGAGATAAATGTTTGGGGATATGGGTTGGACTATGCAAAGATAAAACACGCTCGCAAGAAAGTTCATCAAGGTGTATTGAAATAAGTTTTATCAACCACGATGCTTCTGGCAATGACAATGAGAATAAAAATGGAGAATGGGTAGAAATAAGCAATACCTGTAGTATTGTAGTTGCATTAGACGGATGGACTCTAAAAGATAGTTCGGCTTCCAATAGATACCAATTTAAAGAGTTTGCTTTGGATGGGAACAAAAGCGTTGTTATCTATTCCGGTTGTGGACAAGACTCTGCTTCGATGTTGTATTGGAAATGTCCAGAAGGCAAGTATGCTGTTTGGAACAATACAGGAGATCAGGCTTTTTTGTATAATGAAGAAGGAGAATTAGTTTCCAACTATTCATACTGAAAATAGAGGTTGACAACTAGCAGACAATGTGCTAGATTGCTAATAGTTCGTAACTACATTGTCATGCTGAATTTATTTCAGCATCTCTTTAGTCTTGAAACGAGATCCTGAAACCACGTCAGACGTGGTGAAACAAGTTCAGGATGACATCGTACTAAGAATAGTCACTAATTAAGTTCGACAAACGCACTATACATATGGTAAGATTGGTATAAATTATGGAAAGGTTTGTTCCTTTAATCACAATTAGAGACGGAGTAATTTTCCCCGGCACAGATTCGGTTTTAACCTTTGGCAGACCAAAAAGTTTGGCAGCCCTAGAGTCTTCCTTTAGGGGAGAACGTATTATCTGTTTTGTCCTCCAGAAAAATTCCAAGCTTAATGACCCAACCCCCAACGACTTGTATACGGTAGGTACGCTTGCAAGAATTGAGCGCATGATAAAAACAGACGGAGAGATAAACGCTCAAGTAAAAGGAATTGTAAGGGTGAGGATTTTGTCTATAGAAGAACAGATGGGGTTCTTGCTTTCAAAAGTAGCAGAGATGCCAGAGATAGAAGACAATACCGCAGAGACAAGGGCTTTGTGTAATCACCTTGCCAACCAATTCAGGCGCGCAATGAATTTGGGGAAGTCTGTTGACTTTTTGGTGTTTATGAACATTATGTCCCAAAGCTCGCCTGAAGAATTGGCAAATCTTATAGCCTCTGTTTTGGATATAAAACCCTCGGAGCGACAAATGCTTCTTGAAATAGGCGATATAAGGTCGAGGCTTGAAAGAATCGCAGAACTTTTGGCCAAAGAAGTAAAGATTTTGGAGTTGGAGCGTCGTATCGCTTCAAAGACACAAGAGCGATTTGAAAAAGGAGCACGAGAGGCAATGCTTAGGGAGCGACTCAAAACCATAGAAAAAGAACTAGGAGAAGGAGAAGAAGAAAGTGGAATAAGAGAAATACTGACCAAGATCAAAGAGGCGAAAATGCCAGAAGAAGTTGAGGCAAAAGCCAAGAAAGAAGCAAAAAAACTTTCTCAAATGGCTCAATTTAACCCAGAAGCAGGGTATATTAGAAATTATTTAGATTGGTTGGTGAGTCTCCCATGGAGCAAAGTTAGTCAGAACAATGTAGATATAAAAGCGGCCGAAAAAATCTTAGACGAAGACCATTTTGGCCTTAAAAAAGTTAAAGAGAGAATAGTTGAGTATCTTGCAGTTCATAAATTGGCTGGCAAAATGAAAGGCCCAATCTTGTGTTTTGTAGGACCACCGGGGGTTGGAAAAACATCAATTGGCAAATCTATAGCAAGATCTTTGGGCAGAAAGTTTGTAAGGGTTTCTTTGGGTGGAATAAGAGATGAGGCAGAGATTAGAGGACACAGACGCACTTATGTTGGCGCTTTGCCTGGTAGAATAATTCAGGGAATTAAGGATGCAGACACCAAGAACCCTGTATTTATGTTGGACGAGATAGATAAAGTAGGTACAGATTTTAGAGGCGATCCATCCTCTGCGCTTTTGGAGGCACTAGACCCAGAACAAAATAGTCAATTTTCGGATCATTACCTAGAGGTTTCTTTCGACCTTTCGGATGTAATGTTTATAACAACTGCCAATATTTTAGATACTATACCACCGGCACTTAGGGATAGGTTGGAGATAATTCCTTTTGCTGGATACACGCAAGAAGAAAAGTTTAGGATTGTCAAGGATTTTCTAATTAAAAAACAAATGGAAAATCACGGCTTAACTCCCAATGATGTAGAACTTAAAGACGACGCAATTCGATTTGTTATACAACATTATACTAGGGAAGCAGGAGTAAGAAGTGTTGAGCGTCAAATTGCAGCAATTTTTAGAAAAGTCGCCAAAAAAGTTGCAGAGGCCATGCCTGACGGCAGGCAGGGAGAAAAAAGTATTGTAATAGTTAGTCAAGATAATGTAGCAAAGTTGCTCGGTCCCATTAAGTTTAGCTCAACTATAATTGAGAAAAAGGACGAAGTGGGCATGGCAACAGGTCTTGCTTGGACAGAAGCAGGAGGAGATGTTTTGTTTATCGAAGTTGCGCTTATGCCAGGACGCGGACAGCTTGTTCTTACAGGACAGCTTGGAAATATTATGAAAGAATCGTGTCAGGCAGCAATGTCGTATATAAGAGCCAGAGCCCAACACCTTGGTCTTTCGGAAAAGTTCTATCAAAAACTAGATGTTCATATCCATGTGCCAGAAGGAGCAGTGCCAAAAGATGGTCCATCGGCTGGTATTGCTATAACTTCAGCAATAGTTTCGGCTCTAACCAAGATTCCAGTCAAAAGAAAAGTGGGTTTGACAGGAGAGATAACTTTGCGAGGACGAGTATTGGAGATAGGCGGGATTAAAGAGAAAGTTATTGCAGCCCATAGAGTTGGACTTAAAACTGTTATTATGCCAAAAGAAAATAAAAAAGACTTGGAAGATGTTCCAAAAGAGGTTATCCACGATCTTCGGTTTGTATTTGTTTCTCACATGGATGATGTTTTGGGCGTTGC
>CAZPZA010000045.1:0-6614 GCA_964590985.1 uncultured Gammaproteobacteria bacterium | reverse complement strand
AAAATTAAAACCATCATCAAACTAAATATTCCAGGTGGCGAGGCCACCCCTGCTCCACCTGTTGGTCCTGCTTTGGGACAACATGGGCTGCCGATAATGGAGTTTGTCAAAGCATTTAACGAAAGAACGAAAGACCAAAAGGGAACAGTTATTCCAGCCGTTATAACAGTGTATGCAGACAGAACCTTTTCCTTTGTCACCAAAAAACCTCCAGTTGCCGAAATGATTAAAAAAGCGATTGGCCGCGAGAAAGGATCACAAAAACCAGGCAACCAACAAGCTGGAGTTCTGTCTAAATCCCAAGCCGAAGAAATAGCCAAACAAAAAATGGATGATTTGAATACTGCTGATATTTCCCAAGCTGTAAAAATAGTAGAGGGAACTGCGAGGAGTATGGGGGTAGAAATAAGTTAAAAGTTCAAAGTGCAAAGTTAAAAGTGAAGGTACTTTATTTATAAAAAAATCCTTGTATAACTTTTAATTTTTCATTTTTAATTTTTAACTTGACTGACTGAAAGGAAGGAATATGGGTAAAATAAGGGTTAAGACTCTCGGCATCGAAGAAATCGAGCAAAAACAGAGACAAGAGGCCAAAAAGAGAAAAGAGGAGAAATCCGTCAGCCGACGGACTGCCAAGGCGCCTGGACTTAAAGGCGGAGAAAGAATTGTGGCTGTTGGGCCAACAGAGGAGGAACTGGCCAAGATTGATGTGTCAGAAGATAAAAAAACTGCAACCACAGAGGCACAGAAAGAAGCTGAAACACAGAAGTTCGGTGTCTCAGGAAAATTCAGCGCTTCAGCGGTTGCAAGGAAAACATCCAAGGTAAAACCCAAAAGAATCCGTTCAAAGAACTACCAAACAGTTGCAAAAATGGTAGATAGAACCAAAGCTTATCCCTTGAAAGATGCCTTGGATTTGCTATCTAAAATTCACTTGTCAAGATTTGACGAAACAGTCGAATTGCACATAAATGCTACTCAACCAAAAATATCTGTTGTTACCACCCTTCCTCACGGAACTGGAAAAAAGCTTCGGGTTGCAATCGCAGATGAAAAACTTATCGAAAATGTTGCAAAAGGAAAAATAGACTTTGACGTGCTTTTGGCAGCACCAACAATAATGCCAAAACTAGCCCGAGTGGCAAAATTTTTAGGCCCAAAAGGCCTTATGCCAAATCCCAAAAGTGGAACAATTTCAAACAATCCAGAAGAATTGGCAAAAAAGTACGAGGGGGGCCAAATGACTATAAAAACAGAATCTAAAGCTCCGGTAATACATATTAGCGTTGGCAAGCTCTCTTTTAGAGAAAAAAAGCTTGCAGAAAACATTCAAGCGATCTTTACAGCCGTAAAGCCAGAAAACATAAAAAACGCCACCCTTAAAAGCACCATGAGTCCTGGGATCAGGGTCAAATTAGTCTAATTAGTCAAATTAGACCAATACGTCAAATATGGGCGGTTACAAAAGCCTCATTGTCTATCAACAAGCAGTTATAATCTACGATTTAACTCTACAGTTCTGCCAAAAGCATTTACGAGATTTTGGGGCTGGTATTCCAACTAGACGCACTATTGACCAGATGATACAAGCCGCTAGATCTGGAAAACAGAACATTGTCGAGGCAAGTCTTGAAAAAAGCCTAAAAATGAACATCAAGCTTACAGGTGTCTCGCGAGCAAGCTTTGGGGAGCTTAAAGAAGACTACGAAGATTTTCTACGGAGCCGAAATCTGCCTATCTGGGACAAAAACAACCCAAAAGCGCTGGAAATCCGAGCCTTACGCGTCTCTACCAATTTGGCCAATGAGCCTAATAAGTCTAATTTGTCTAATTTGTCTAATTGGGCCAATACTCCCGAGCGCTTCGCCAACCTTATGATTACCCTTATTTCCAAAGAGAATTACCTTTTAGACCAGATGTTGCGTTCGCTTGAGCAGAAATTTGTGAGTGAAGGTGGATATTCAGAAAATCTTTTTAGGAAGAGACTTGAGCAGAGGAAAAAGACATAATTCTTTCATTTTCTTTCAAAGACAGTTCCAGAGGAAACAAGTTTGTCTCTTTTTTCCCTAACAACCTCCTGATAAACGTTTCTTACTAATCTCTCTGATACAATATCCCAAGAATAATTATTTACAATGTGTTCTCTTCCCTGTCTTCCTAATTTCCTCCTGTCCTCTTCCGAGAGATCTAAAATAGTCATCAATGCCCTTACAGAACTTGTTTGATCATCTGGGTCAAAAAAAACAGCACTTTTTACGTCTCCAAATGCGTGCATATGACCCTTTATCTTACTTACAGGTGCCATTGTACCGCAACTAAATGCTTCTCCTCCTGTTCGATTAAATGCTTCTCCATCTTTAGAATAGACTCCCCCAAATACATCCGCAGTTCTATACGCCATTGGAAGCATCTCCTCTGACAAAATATCTAAAAACTCGACATCAGGAATTCCCCATTTGTCAACCATCCTCTTAAGTTCAGGTGTCATAAATCCTCTGCCTCCAAGTTTAAGTTGAACATCGTCTCTTACTTTGCGAATCTCAAAATAGTCCCGCAACAAACCATCTGGATTTTTTCTTCTATCATGTCGTCCAAGGAAAAGGATTGTCTTTTTCTTAGGATCCTCTCTCCATTCCTCTATTATTCGCCCCTCTGGGGTGTATACTTCTGTATTAATCCCATTGGGAACAATATCGTAATCTACCGGCCAAAACTGACTCCAACATTGGGCAGTTGGAATAGAAACTGCAAGCGTACGGTCTAATTGCTTCATAATCCATGGATAATAGCCAATTGCCTTTATACAACGAATAAGTAATCTTGTAAAAAGTTCTATATTATCTTTAGTCATGTGAACATGCCCTATCAAGCTAGGAACTATGTCTCCATTCTTTGTTCTTGGCACACCAAGAATAATACCTGTCGCCCCAAGGCCAAGTCCAGCAAGTGGCTCCTGGATGTGAATAATATCTGGATTATATAAAGAGTAGATATCCTTTACTTCTTTAGGGCTAACCCAGCCAGAAGACTGATAGCGCGTGTCATGATGCTGAAAGGAAAACCTCACCTTCCCTGAAAAATGATAATCTTGGGGCAGGAGACTTTTATGATCGGTCTTTTTCTTGGGAAATGTCAAAATAACTCTTCCGCCAGTTTTTCTTTCTATCCACGGCTTTGATTCAACCGCCCACCTTACCACACCTGAAACTTGTTCTAGAGGATACTGCACTGGCATTAAAACGTTAATACGATCTCTTTCCATAAAGATAAACTCAAGCGGAATAATTATAACACCTTCCAATCAGAAAATTAAGGAGGAGGATTCAGGCTAAACTACTATTGATCTTTTTTTCTTTATGAATACCAAAACTCCAATCCCTATAACTCCCACAACTACTGCTATTGCCAAGAGGAGGTATAAAAGAGTGTTAAAAGAGGGTGTTAAAGAGGTGTCAACTGATAGAGCAAATGTCTGAAGAGAATCTGTTTCTGCTACCTCTACCTCCAATGTCCTATCGAAGCCATTCTTAAGTTTTACTACTGCTAAATGTTTGCCAGGTGTAATATCAACAAAATAAGCATCGCCATTAACATCTGTTCTGGATACTACTGAGTGAGAATATAAAACTACTTCTGTATTGGGAACAGGCATGTTTTTCTTATCCAAAACCTTAACTTTTATCTTGTATCCTTTGAGATGAAATGTGTAGTCATTGCTTACTCCCTCGTTGCCACTCTTGTCTTTTGATTTTACTCTAAAATGCATTGTTGCCCCAGGAAGAAGAGCCTCTCCTTCTAATTGGACTTTGTGTGCAGTTACAAGATCCAGAGTTTCAGAACTTAGGAAATATTTGTCCTTGTCAAGTCCATACTCAACAGTTGAGTCAGAGCCTTCGTTTGTTTGCCAAGTGATAGTGGCTGTATTTGTGGCAACTTGCGAAACAGTAACATTGCCTATGATTGGTTTTTCTGTATCTGTTGGTTTGGTGGTGGTTGATACTCCTGTAGGAGCAGGGGTAGTTTGAGGAGTTTTAGATGGTGCGCCTACTGTGATGGTTGAGGAAGAAGTGCCAGTTAGAGAATCACTGCTATCAGAGGTTCTTGGCGCTGCCGAGCCTCCTACAAAAGAGACTGTTGCTTGTCCTTGTGTTTTGCCTCTAAATCTGATGGTTGCGACATTAACACTTCCTACTGCTCCTGAAATGCTTCCTCTTGATATTCTTATTGCTCCTGCCCCATAAGTTCCTTCGGCTGCAATGGGGAAGCTCCCTCCATAGGATATCCCTACAACCTCTAGTAGGTCTTGCGGGTAAGAAAGATAGGCAGAGACTCCATTGATTGACTCACCGCTAGTGTTAAGTCCTACAGAGACTGAAACTATAGAGCCAGAGGGAACAGAGGTATTGGCGGGTGAAAGATATAGAGTTGAGGCCAAAGAAGAAGATGCAACAAAGAGAAATAGAAATAAGGATATTAAAAGGGCAAAAAGTTTCTTAAACATAATAATTAATAGCATAAACAAACTAAGCCAAAAATGTCAATAGCACCTATCCCCTATCTACTCCAGCTCCTCAAGAGTATGGAGAGATCAAAGATGTTTGTTTTTCCATCACTGTTAATATCCCCAATGCCTCCTTTGTTCCAGCTCCTCAAGAGTATGGAGAGATCAAAGATGTTAACCTTGCCATCACGGTTAAGATCTACCCTGTTTCCACCAGTTGATGGTGTGCCATAGGATGGTGTGCCATAACCTCCTCCACCGCCTCCTCCTCCACCGCCTCCTCCTCCACCTGATGATGAGGGAGTGCCATAGGCTGGGGTTCCATAGGATGGCGCTGGTGTTGGTGTAGGTGTTGGAGATATTGGTTTGCCAACTAATAGGAAATCAGAGAACATCTTAGTTTCACAACTTATCACTCTTTGTAGAGTATCAACACTGCAGTTGGAAAGAGGACTCCATTTTGTGCCATCCCATCTATATATACTAAGAGTCTTCTCGTCTATACCCTGAAGGTCTTTATCTTCGTATTGAATCTTAACCATTACATCTTTATCAAATTCATCATCTTCAGTCTCTTCATCTTCTAGGAGTGTATTAAAATGATATACATGATCTCCTGCATTGGTTAAGCCAAGAGGCAGTAGTATATTGTTGACAAACTCGTTCTTCTCCAGTTTTAAGATCTGAAAGTTTACCTTGGCAGAAGATGTAGAGAACAATGGAGGAGCTAACAAAGTAAGTCCACTAGACAAGCTGTCAAAAAGACTAAGACTGCCTCCTTGTATTGAATCTGTTGGTGTGGTATTGGTAGACTCTCCTACAACAGAGGCATTGCAGCCTTTGGTTATGAATTTAAGGTCTCCACTTTTTGCCAAGTCTCCTCTATTGTCTTTTGATTCAACATGGTAGCCATAGCCTGTGCATGGCTTAAGGTCTGGAATAGTAACCGAGTGAAAGATTGTGTCGGGTATAAAAACCTTAGACCTTTTGCGTGGTTTAACTAGTCCAAAGAAGACTTCAGACGATGAGCTTTTATTGGTTTGCCAAGTAATCGTTGCGCTAGTTTCAGACACTAAAACCTGCGGTGTGTTGACAAGAGCAAGTGTTGTTGCAGGAGTTACTTGAAGGTTAGGTGGGTTAGATTTTACTTGAGTATCAGCGCCTTCAATCTTGGCATTAAAGAAGAAAGAAGGTGTGCCAATGCCCAAGATTACATTGGGAATAAATTCAGCTACCCAGCTAGTACTAGCTCTGCCTAACAAGATATTAGCTATCTCTGGATTGACACCAACTCTAGTATCTGGCAGAAGGCCATTGTCCTGTCTAACCTCAAAACTAACTTGCTTAGAAGAACAATCTACAACATTGTTGGTGGTGGCAGAAAGAGTAACTGTTGTTCCTTCAACCACTGGATTGTCTGTTGTCTCCCAGACAGCAGAGGTTAGGCTACAAGCAATAGGAGGTATGGGTGTTGGTGTGGGAGCTTCAACAACAAGGGTGGGCGTTGGAATTACTGGTGTTATACTAGGCCCTCCACCTCTACCAGGAGTTGGGGTTGGTGTGGGAATGGAAGTTGGGGTAGGGGTAGGGCTGATGGGTGTTGGTGTTGGTGTTGGGGTTCGGGTTGGGGTTGGAGAAGGAATGGGATAGGTGTGCGTGTGGGAATAGGAATAGGTTGTCCAGCAAGGATGACTTCAGGGCCGAGCTCTGTGGCATCCGAATATGCCCGTTGAGCGTAAGGGCTGTTTGATCCTCTCAAGAATGACGCTCCATCAAGTGCCCTTGCCCACAAATAGACATACCTCCTTGGAGAAATAGAGAAGGTAGCTGGCAAATTAGCTAAATCAACTGTTATTTCATAAGGAGGAGCTGTCTTTGTTCCAATCTTGTTCCAGTCAGCATAGAATTCTACGGTTGGATTAGGATTCTTGTCATCGGAAACAGTAGCTTTCATGGTTGCTGTTTTTTCAGTTGTTGTGACTGCGAGAGCTATCTGCGGAGGGAGGTCTGCCCAGGGAGCAGAAATGGGGGTAAGAAGCGCATCAGACGGGGCATTGTAGCTGCTCTTGGTGCCATCTCCTACTATCGCTGCGCTCTCTGGCCCTTGGTTGGC
>CAZPZA010000044.1:0-6692 GCA_964590985.1 uncultured Gammaproteobacteria bacterium | reverse complement strand
TATTGGCAAAAAAGTTGGAGATAAAATTGAGGTTGAGGCTCCTGCTGGAAAAATCTCGTATACAGTTATTTCCATACATTAGACATATTCTTTTTGGTATTTTCCTCTTTTAAAATGAAACTAGATCTACAAATACAAAGCTTGCATGAGTATATTGCTCAGGCTTCGCAAAAACAACCCAACGATTCTGCTTTGTTAAGATGTGATATCAATGGGAATATAGAAGAAGTAATTTCTTACAAAGAATTAAGTCACCAACTGTTAAATATAGCTTCTTGGTTGGCGTATAAAGGCATTAAGCCGGGAGAAAAGATAGGAATCGCTATGTTTAATTCACCTGAATTTTTAATGACAAGCTGGGCTGCTTGGGGTGTAGGGGCTGTTACTGTGCCTTTAGATACAAAGCGAGATACTCTTTATCAACATAAATATAAATTGGATAAGGCAGGAGTAAAACTTATAGTTACAACAGAAGGAGTTTTTAAAAAAGAAGAGAAAAGACAACTATCTAAATATAAGATAATAGAAATTCAAAGCTTAGGTTTAAAAAAAAATATTAATAAAAGAGCAGCATGGAAGAGCGACTTAAACCATCAGGCTCTTATTTTGTTTACTTCAGGCACAACAGCACACCCAAAGGGAGCACAACTTAGCCTTAAGAATTTAGTCATAAATGCGCTCTCAATAAAAGAATGGTTTAAGATTACCAAAAAAGACAGGTTTATGGTGGTTCTCCCTTTACAATGGCGGTTAGTAAAAATAAAGTTAAAGGATTAGTAACATTTTTGAGGCTTAAGACTGTAGAAGATCAACTTTCTTCTTTAAAATACGCAGAACTTTTAAGTCTCAAAGGAAAAAATATTGTAGACAACAATGGCAATTCGCTAGTCTGTATTTCTATTTGTGGCCCAAACTATAAACAAGAGTCAATACCTCATGTATCAAAAGTTCCAACGCCTCAAGAAGTAAAAGAATACTTATTGATGGGTAAAGATAGTGTTTATAATTTTCATTTAAAACCAAAAGGCGGTTTTAATAAGGGAGCAAATTTAGTTAGTATTTTGCCAAATGCTCGGCCTGAAGATAAAAGAGCGCTTGGATACAATATGCTTCTTAAATATCCAAAAATTACAAAAGAAGTTCGCATTTCAGATAGCGCTTCGGCAGCAACACAACTTTTAGAAGCAGTTATGCTTATTGCGAGGCAACTTGGAATAGAGAATGTTTATGCTTTTTCTCGTCCAGCAGGACTCGCAAAATATCTTAAGAGAGGCATTAGTTAAATATCTTGAGGGAATAGTGATTGGAGTATAGAAAAAGCTTTGTTAGTGTCCTTGCGTTGTACAATCAAAGTGAGCTCACGATAGGCAGAGACAACTTCTATAATATTGGTACCTTCCCAAGCAAGAGATTTTAAGAAAAAGTAGAATACGCCGGGAGTAAATATTGCTTCTTTTGGTAGTCTTACTGTAATAGAACAAAGATCATAAAATTCTGCTACTATAGTTTCACTTAAGAGCCATTTCTTGATATCTTTGTAAAGATCACGACTTGCAATAATAGTTGTTTCAAAAACCCCTTCTGTTATTGTAAAAAAAGATTCTGTTTGGGACTTTGATAACTTTAGTAGTTGAGGGAATTTCTTGATTAAATTTTTGGAACTTGCCACATTTATTTCTATCAAATTCGATCTTGTTATCATGTCAGGTGGGGTTTTAAAGATATTTCTATAAGCAACACGCGGTTTGAGATCTTTTGCAACTCGTCTTATGGCCATAATAATGGCAGACTCACTAGTTTTTTTAATAAGCATTTCTTCAAGCTCCGGTTTTATATAGCGAGCAAGTCCAGAAATATTAATTAGCCCTTTTTCTAGAGCTTCTTGTAGATATCTAGACCGCTCGATAATTCTTTTTGTAGCCTCGGTTACAGTAATCACGTTAAAATTTTAACATATTTTATTGATTTTATCAAAAGTTACATTTAATTGACATTGGAAACAATTTGACTATAATTAAGAGCCATAACCTTATATATGGCAAAAGACTTAATGCTTGCGGTTGTAAAAGAAAAAACAGCCCCAAGGGTCTCTATTAAACAAGTTCCAGTCCCAAAACCACAGAAAGACGAAGTACTGGTCAAGGTAGTTCATGCGTCTATTTGTGGAACAGATATTGGCATATATGATTGGATTCCTTGGGCAAAGAATCATATCAAGCCTCCTCAAATCATGGGGCATGAAATGGTAGGGAAAGTTGTTGAAATAAATACCAAGAAAAAAACAGATATTAAAATTGGCGATCTTGTTTCCTCTGAAACCCATATTTTCTGCCAGAATTGCTATCAGTGCAAAGTCAAGAATTACCATATTTGCGAAAATATGAAGCTGTTTGGAATTGGTCGAGACGGCGCATTTGCAGAATATGCAACTATTCCTTTACGAACTACATGGAAAAACAATCCCAAAATTCCAGTTGAAGCAATGAGCGTTCAGGAGCCATTGGGCAATGCTGTCAATGTGGTTACAAAAGCTAATATAAAGGGTAAAAAAGTTTTGGTAATGGGTTTAGGTCCTACAGGACTTTGCGCTGGTATGGTAGCAAAAGCGTATGGCGCAAAAGAAGTGGTGGGAGTAAATAGACGGGAATATAGGCGTAAACTTGCAAAAAAGGTGGGATTCGATAGGGTAACAGATAAACTTAACCCAAAAGAATACGGAACATTTGATGCAGTTTTGGAGATGAGTGGTAATCGTTTGGGTATTCAGATAGGTCTTGATGCTGCAAGAATTGCAGGAAAAATTATTGCCTTTGGAATTCCCAAAGAAAATATTAGCATTGATTGGGGAAAGTATATGATTAACAAAGAATTATCAATAGAGTCTGTTTTTGGTAGAATGATATGGGATACATGGAGAGATACTACAAAACTTTTGATATCGGGAAAGGTAGATTTGCAAAAAATTATAACCCATAGGTTTAGGCTTTCAGAGTTTGAGGAAGCAATGAAAATAATGAAATCTGGTGAGTGTGGGAAGGTAGTATTGACTCCATAAAATGATATCAAAAATTAAATATCAAAAATTAAAAATACATATCAAAAATAAAATATTTAATATTTAATATGTATATTTAATATTTGCTTTTTGATATTTGATATGAACAAGATTGATAATTTTTACAAAGAACTTGAAGAAAGCGTAAAATTAGGAACTGCGTCGAAAGTAATAGAATCAGGGCAAGGAGCTTATCTTACAATCAAGGGCAAAAAGGTGCTTAATTTTTGCTCTAGTCATTATTTGGGATTGGCGGTTGACGATCGACTTAAAAAGGTAGTTAAAGAAGCAGTTGAGAAGTATGGAATGGGTACTGGATACCGGACTTTGGCAGGGACTCATGTTCTCCATGTAGAGCTTGAGAAAGCGCTTGCAAAGTTTAAAAATAGCGATGATGCGATTGTTCTTTCTAGCGGGTATGTGGCAAATCTGGCGGCAATCCAAACCATAATGGGGAAAGAAGACATCGTGATCTCCGATGAATTAAACCACGCTTCTATAATAGATGCTATAAGGCTTTCTCAAGTCAAAAATAAATTTATTTACAAACATAGAGACTCGAAAAGCTTGGAAGAACAGTTAAAACAGGCATCAGTAATTGCTAAAAAACCAAAATCCAATGGAGAGTTTCCTTTAATTTTAATAGTGACAGATGGAGTATTTTCTATGGATGGGGATTTGGCGCCTCTTCCAGAGATTGTTAAGCTTGCCAAAGAATATGGGGCATTGACAATGGTGGATGATGCTCACGGAGAGGGGGTAATGGGAAAAGGCGGAAGGGGAACTGTGGATCATTTTGGACTGCATGGTAAGGTAGATATTGAAGTTGGCACTCTTTCTAAAGCTTTTAGCGTAATGGGAGGGTTTATAACCGGAAAAAAGGAATTGATACAGTTTTATAAGCAAAAAGCAAGACAGTTTTTATTTTCAATTGCCCTTACCATACCAGACACTGCAGCGCTACTAGAAGGAGTAAAAATTTTAACTGTGTCTGATGCTTTGGTAGAGAAGCTTTGGGTTAATACAAAATATCTTAAAAAATCATTTAAAGAATTAGGATTTGATATTGGCCAAAGCATTAGTCCCATAACTCCTGTAATGCTTGGAGACGAAAAGTTGACAGCTACTTTTTCAGCAGAGCTTTTTGAAAACGGAGTTTTTGCAACCCCAATTAAGTTTCCAATGGTTTCAAAAGGAAAAGCTCGAATTCGAGTAATGCCATCGGCAATTCATACAAAAAAAGATTTGGACTTTGGAATCAAAGCATTTGAAAAGGTAGCCAATCAGCTAAAAGTGTTATAATTTCTTCCATGCGTGTTTATAAAGACTTTCCGCTCTCTGAAATCCTCTATTACAAAATAGGTGGAGAGGCAAAGGTTCTTCTTAAGATAGAAAATAAAGAGGATCTTTTGCAAGCTTTGGACTTTATCAAAAAAGAAAAACATGGAAGAATTTTGCCTATTGGGCTTGGATCGAATCTTTTACTAAACGATAATTTTTTTGACGGAGTAGTTTTGTGGTTCTGCAGTGGGAAATCCTCAACGATAAGGCTTAATAGTGATAATTTAG
Source organism: uncultured Gammaproteobacteria bacterium (assembly GCA_964590985.1). Lineage (GTDB taxonomy): Bacteria > Patescibacteriota > Microgenomatia > Levybacterales > UBA12049 > CAZPZA01. The sequence continues at coordinate 2,068 of CAZPZA010000044.1, read as the reverse complement.
TAGAAGTATTTGCAGCAGAGTCCTTGGATGATATTATAAATTTTTCTTTTAACAATAATTTAATAGGTCTTGAATGGGCAGGAGGATTGCCAAGCACCATTGGAGGAGCAGTAAGAGGGAATGTTGGTGCGTTTGGGGGAGAAATAAGCAGGAGCGTTGAGAGAATAGAGGTTTTCGAAGTTGGACAAAATGGAGAATTTGTCCAGAAAACATTGGGGTCTTTGGAGTTAGAGTTCGGTTATAGAGATAGCATAATTAAGAAAAATAAAAATATGATTGTGAGTAGCGCTGTGTTTAAGCTTACTAAAGCTGATGATAAGACGGTGGAACAAGCAAGAAATGTTTATCTTTCACGCATCGAATACAGAAATAAAAATCATCCCATGGAACATCCATCGTGCGGGTCTGTTTTTAAAAACATTACGAAAAGAGAAGATGTTGAGAAAGTTTTGAGCGTTTGGAGAGATGTAGGAGAGTTGTCTCAAAACAAGTGGTATAATAAAGTGTCCAGCGGATATATTATAAATAGACTTGGCTTTTCTGGTTTTACAATAGGCGGAGCAAAGGTATCGGAAAGACACGGTAACTATATAGTAAACTTCAGAAATGCCAGGTTTGACGATGTTTTGGGCATTATCGAGAAAATAAAAGAGAAATTTTATAAAACCTTTGGCTTTTACCCAGAGCTTGAGGTGGAGGTGGTAAGATGATAAAATATAAGTATGTATAACTGGTCGGTTGATGAAGAAAGATTTAAAAAGGAAGACCCAAAAGGATATAAGCTTTGGCGACTTACCCAGCTTATTAATTATGGTTTGGATGGAGAAAAGCTAGATCGCAAAGAGGTCAAAAAAGCCTGGCCCAAGATTAAAGACAGGCTTGACCCATATGCAAAAAGAGCAGTAGAATACTTATTATGGGGAAAAGCATACTCACTGCCAAACAACTTGACTTTTTGGAACTTACACAAGCACAAGCTTCCATAACAAAAAGATTTTATCTGACTGGTGGCACCGCGCTAGCTGAGTTCTATTTTCAGCATCGCCTATCTGAGGATATAGATTTATTTTCTGAAGAGGAAGTAAATCCTCGCATTGTAGAAGCATTTCTAAAAGGAATATCAGGAAAACTTGGAATAGCAAAAGTCAGTGGCGAGAATTTTCTTGGTCTTTACACGTATAAACTTCAATTTAAAGATAGTGAAAGCCTTAAGGTTGATTTTAATTATTATCCTTTTCCAAGAATTGAAAAAGGAGTATATTTTGGAAAACTTGAGGTAAGCAGTATTTACGACATAGCTGTAAATAAATTGCATATAATTAGCATGAAACCGCGGGCAAGAGATTATGTTGATCTCTATTTTATATTTAACTACTCAGAGTACGCTCCAGAAAAATATCTTGAAAGAATGCGAATTGATAGTCAGGCAAAGTTTGACTGGCCGCTGGAGATCAAAAATTTACTTGTAGCCCTTCTTCGGGTACAGGACATAAAAGATAAAGATTTGCCGAAAATGTTAAAACCTTTTGACACGAAAGAAATGGAAAAGTTTTTTCTTTCTCTTGCCAAGCAACTTGAGGATGAAATTTTTGTTAGGTAATCATACTTATAGAATATGCTATATTCATCTTAAGCATGGAAGGGCATTCGGTTAATAACCCAGTTCAGCAAGCACCAGTAAACCCAGTGCAAGCAAATAAAAAACCAAATCAATGGATTATTGTAGCTATAATTCTTGCATTGCTTATTTTGTTTGGCAGCATTTATATCCTTAGTCAGCAGCAAAAAGAAAATCAGGTGGTTTGTATACAGGATGTGAAGCAGTGTCCCGATGGATCGTATGTGTCAAGGCAGCCTCCAACTTGCGAGTTTGCAAAGTGCCGTTAAATTTTGTACTACCACCTCGGAGGAGTCCATTCTGCCACCTCCGAGGTGCCCAAACATTTGTTGGGATTGCTTCGTCGGGACGTACCGTTTGGTACGTCCCTCCTCGCAATCACAGATTGAATGATTTATAATACAAAGTATGTTTTGGGCGGATAGGGTTGCTGCGGAATTAAAAGAAAGA
>CAZPZA010000043.1:0-6942 GCA_964590985.1 uncultured Gammaproteobacteria bacterium | reverse complement strand
GAGTTTGAGGATGAGATAAGGGAATTATGAGGATAGGGGGCTTAGATATAGTAATATTTATAAATATGTATAAATATTTATTCATAGAATGGTTATGGGAAGCAAAAATATTACTCTGAAGGTTAATGAATCTCTTTATGACTCTTACAAAGAGTATTGTAAGAAAAAAGGTTATGTTATCTCAAGACAATTTGAAATTTTCATTGAAAAGGAATTAAGCAGAAACAAAAATTGAATCAAAATGGTTAATGTCCACACAAAGCAACAAAGAAGTTTTAATATGTCCAGAATTAAAGGAAAGAATACACAACCGGAAATTGAATTAAGAAAAGCACTTTTCAAAAACGGACACAGGGGGTTTAGAGTTTCTTCAAAAATTATCGGAAAACCCGATATTATATTTACCAAAAAAAAGATAGCAGTCTTTATAGATGGTTGTTATTGGCATAAATGTATGAAGTGTTTTATAACACCTAAAACTAGAACAAAGTGGTGGATGAAAAAAATAAATAGAAATGTTAAACGTGATAATAAAGTTGATACCCTATTAAAGTCAGATGGATGGAAAGTGCTTAGATTCTGGGAACATGATATTAATAAAAGCATAGATAAAGTTCTTAATAAAATGATAACCCAATTAAAAAAAGGAGACTAAAATGGTATACAAGATACTCGATTTATTTGCAGGAGCTGGAGGATTTAGTTTGGGCTTTGAAAATATAAGGGACAAAAAGAATGCTCCTACCTTTGAGATGTTCAAGGCGGTAGAGATAGATAAATACGCATGCGATACTTTAAGAACAAACTTTGGTTATGATAAAGTTATAGAAGGGGACATAACAAATAAAAAAATTCATGACATGATTATAAATGAATGTAATGGAAAAATTGATTTAATCATAGGAGGTATTCCTTGTCAATCTTTCTCTCTGATTGGAACCAGAACAGGAAAAAAGAAGAAAAATGAAGATAAACGGGATATACTGTATATGGAATATTTTGAGATAGTTAAGAAGTTAAAACCAAAAATAATTGTGATAGAAAATGTAAAGGGTATTCTTTCAAAAAAAGATAAACACGGTAATTTAATTTTTGAAAATATAATAAAAGATTTTGAAAGGACAGGATACTCATTTGAAACAGAAGAAGATAAAAAGTACATGTTACTCAATGCAGCTGATTTCGGTGTTCCACAGAAAAGGGAAAGAATTTTTGTAGTTGGTTTGAGGAATGATCTTTTTCCAAATATAAAAGTACCAGTTCCAAAAAAAACCCATGGAAAAAACAAAAATTTGTTTCCTTATGTTACATTACTAGACTCGATTGGAGATTTACCAAAAGTATATCCTAAAGTAACAGGAACGGGATTAACTACTCTAATGAGAAGCAGACTAATGAAAAAAAATAGAAGGATATACAATGGAGAGGAAGCAAAGCCTTACGATAGAACAGATTTGATAAAACATATATCTGATAATGTTATAAGAAAAAATTTTTTTCAGTTTGTCAGACCAAATGGATGTGCATTATATTATCATATTGCTAGAAGTCAACAGTTATCCGATATAATGTTGTATAAAGGTATGAAACAGGGGTGGACTGCAAAAGATGTTATGGAGAAAGGGGGCATGCTAAAACAATATATAAAGTATGATATGAGGAGTTTTAAAGATAAATATAGAAAACAGAAATGGTTAGAACCAAGTACAACAATTTTTGCACATTTAGAGAAGGACGGAAACAGATTTATACATCCAACCCAAGCTAGAACTTTTACGCCAAGGGAAGCTGCAAGGATACAATCATTTCCAGATGATTTTTTATTTGAGGGTCCGTTAAGCAAAAAGTTTAAACAGATTGGCAATGCTGTCCCGCCCCTTTTGGCTTTCCATACGGGATTAGTCATTAAAACCATCTTTGAGGAGACAAAATGAGTAATACTGAAAGAACCATAACATTTAAAGACCTATTGGAACAGAAAACTTGGACTGATTATGGAGATTTTGTAAGCGAGGCAAATGAATTGCTTTCAAAAGAGGTGGAAAACCACATTAAAGAAGAAAAAGAACTTATTTACGAACTTAAGCAAAATCCCATTTTTAAAAAATTGAGGATTAAGTCAGTTAATGAAAGACTTCCAGAAGCAGAAGAACTCCTTTTAGAGGGAAACGTTGTAGGGGTTGATGGTACAAAAGCAGATTACAGACTAATATCCGGTCTTAGAACACAGATAGGGGTTGTTGCTGTAAACTATATGGGGGATAAAATAAGGAAATCTTTTTTTATTTCCGAAGCGAATCTAAAAAACAAAAGTTTGGATGTAATTGAAAGAATTTCCGGACGAGCACTTCATGATGAAACTCTCTCAGATATGGCAGTCAGAGGACTTATGTTATATAGGGAAAGAGAAGCTGGTCTTGATCCAAAATTTAATGGTAAGTATGTTATGTTTCACGGACCATTATTACCGTTTGAACTTATGTCCGGATTAGGACGATTAAGGGCATTGGATTCCACACTCGATATTTTAAGAAAAATAATCAGAGAAAAAAGATTTTTCTCCGTGATTTCTTCTACATCATTTCAGGATTATTTAACATTTGGTAGAGCAATAGAACCAATGCAGTATCTTACAGCACAAGAGTACACATTTGGACACTATTTGGAGAATGAAAGCAATTTTTTAACATGGAAGGATAAATGGAGGGATGACGAAAGAAAAAAGGTTGAAGAGTTTATAAGAGACTATGCTGAAAAAATATATATTGGCGTTATAAGGATAGGAGACCGACCTTATGTATTCCATGCTCATGAAGACACTTTTGATCTTGCCGCTTCAATAATTGCAAGAGATTCGTTATTCCAAAAACAAAAAGGATTCCCTTTACTTATTGATTACGCTGATGCGTTATGTTCACAATATTTTCGAGCGGGTGACTTTAGAGGAATTATGGAATGGGAACTAGCAAAGAAAGGAGCTTATTTGGCTGAAGCTCCAGAAAGGGATTTAAGATTAAAGTAGATGGAGGTCAAAATGTCAAACGAAAAAGAACCTATAGGTTTTATTAATTTTGATGGAACTACCGGTCAAAATAATGAGGTTGAAGTTAGGATACCCTATAAGAGAATCAATGATGTAAAAAGAGGACAATATGTAATTCTTGAATCTGACAGCACTAACAACGATAGGGTGTACTTGGCAAGAATTGTCAAAGGACCTTTTTTCGAACCTGATGCTGTTGGTAAGGATTCTGCTTTTGCTAGAGCCGCTATTCTAGAAGCAGATACAGTAAAATTCAGGCCTGACTATCATGCTATCTGCAGGGCAGAAATATTAGGAGAGATCATAGATCAGGAATCACTGATTCTTACCGGAAGCTCAAATAGACCCATACCACAAACAGCAGTTTTACCTATGACTGGAAAAGAGATAGAAAAACTTCTTGGTCTTGACGGGGATGTTTATTTTGGAGAATTATCTGGTTATCACGAAGTCAGGGTGCATTTTAAGCAAGAAGATAAAAAAGTGTTCCCAAGAAATTTAGGCATTTTTGGAACTGTCGGTTCCGGAAAAACCAACTCAAGTCAGGTTTTAATAGAAGAGTTATCAAAATCCGGGTGGGCAATAGTGGTTTTGGATGTGGAAGGGGAATATGTCCAGATGGATCAGCCATCAAAAGAAGCAGAAACTAAAAAGTTTATCAAAAAACTTATGGAACGTTTTGGAATAAGTCCGGAAGGATTAAAGAATGACCTAAATATTTACCATCCCATTGGTTTTGAGTGTGCAAGACCGGAAAAATCGAAAGAATTCGGAATAAGATTTGATAATGTAGAACATCATATTCTTGGAGAGATACTTGACCTTAATCCAGCTCAGATGGATAGATTTATGGAAGCATATTACGAACTTGAAAGTGAGTATGAAACAAAATCCGAATCAAAAAAGAAAGCAAGACTTACAATGATTGAGGCAGTTGCAGATGATACTGAAGAAGAAGCAATCACTGGAAAAACTCTGAAAGAATTTATTGAAAAGGTAAAACAAAAGATGAAAGATGGAAAATCGATAGGAGATAAGTCATCTTACGCTGTCGTATTAAGAAAATTAAATAAATTAAAGAGGTCTGGGGTATTTGATACTCAAAATCATTTGGGTGATTACTCTGAACTTCTAAAGGTTGGAAATGTCAGTATATTTGATCTCAGCAACTCACAAAATCTCTATGTGAATAATATAGTTATTAGTACGTTGCTCAATAAATTGTTTGCACTTAAAGTCAGGGATAAAGATAATAAATTACCTCCCCTTATGATTGTTATAGAAGAAGCCCATAGTTTTATCAGTAGAGATAGGGCTGGTAGCATGGAGGAAACACTAGACATTCTAAGAGATATTAGTCGCAGAGGAAGAAAAAGATGGTTAAGTCTATGCTTTATCAGCCAACAGCCTTCACATCTCCCTCCTGAGATTTATGAACTCTGTAATACAAAGATTGTTCATCAAATTACCGGTGGAAAGAATTTAGATTCAATTAAAGGTTCTGCAGGAGGGGTAAATCCGGCTTTATGGGATGAAATACCAATTATGGGGCAGGGAAGGTGCCTTATTATTTCACCACAATTCAGGCATGCTATTTTAGCTGATGTAAGGCCATGTTCAAGCAGGAGAGGGATGACAGAGTGAGCCAGTACAAGGCTGTTTTCAAGCCCAGAGCAAGATTAATCAAAATTCTGGGAGAACATCTTATAAGAGATAATACAGTAGGAGTTATTGAATTAATAAAAAATTCCTACGATGCAGATGCAGAAAATGTATCATTACTGATTGAAGACACGAAAGATCCATCTACAACACAGATTGTCATTCGGGACGATGGTATAGGTATGGATTCTGAAATTGTTGAGGGTAGATGGTTTGAACCTGCCCATGGTGCAAAAGATGATTCAAAAAGAAAATTAATTAAATCAAAAATGGGCAGGACTCCTTTAGGTGAAAAAGGTGTCGGCAGATTTGCTGCGCAGAAGCTCGGAAAAATACTTGAATTAATAACAAGACCTGAAGGTCAGGATTACGAAATATACATGAAGATTGATTGGGATCAATTTGAAGATTCTTCAAAATTTATTAGTGAGATAGTAGTACCATACGAAAAACGTGAACCCCAGAAATTCAAAGGACAGGGTAATAAAGGTACTATAATCCGAATTATTAATTCTAGAGAAAAGTGGACAAGAAATGATTTAGTAAGGCTACAAGCTGCATTGATGAGACTTAGAAGTCCCGGTGTTATTACTTCGGATTTCAACATTGATTTTATATGCCCTGATTACCCAGATCTACAAAATTTAGATAGGGGGGATATCCTAGACAGGTTTCAGTATAAAATTGAATGTAGCATTGATACCAAGGGATTTCTAAACTACTCCTTTACCGAATCAGCTGGAAACGGTGAACAAGAAATAAGAAAAAGTTCCTGTGATCTCTGGTCAGAAGTTCATTCTAAATCGGAGAAAGACTACCCTGTCTGCGGACCATTCAAAGTAAATATTTATGCATGGATGAGAGAGGTACAAAATCTGAAAAACTATGGACTTACAAGAGAGCATCTTCTTGGATTAGCAGGAATAAGCATATTCAGAGATGGATTCAGAATTTTACCATATGGTGATCCTGGTGATGATTGGCTTCAGTTAGACCAAAGAAGAATTAATGTTCCAGCATCAAGAGTCGGGAACAGACAGGTGATAGGCTTGGTAGAATTAGATCAAGAAAAAAATTCAAATCTCATAGATAAAACAAATCGTGAAGGTTTGCAGGAAAACAAAGCATTTTTTGATATGAAAGAGTTGGTTCTTGGTTGTATTACAAAACTAGAACAGGAAATGCAACCCTCAAGGAAAAAAATGAGCATGACCACCAAATCTAAAAAAGTTCAACTTGAGAATGCTATAGAAGGGATGAAAAAGGAGATAGAAATTCTCCGTGAAGAAGCAGAAAAGAACCGACAAAAAGAAGAAGGGCAAAAAGATATTGAAAATTTAACTGAAACAAAAACACAATCAGTAACTTCTGAAAATGTAATAACACTTCCAAAAGAGAAATTTGAGGAATTTCAGGAAAAATATTCTGCTGTTTGCAATTCCATTCAAGAGTATGCAGAAGCAGAAGATGAAAATAGGCAGGTTTTCTTACATTTGATGGGTATTGGTCTTTCTTCAGAAAGGTTTTCACATGAATTTAACCGAATGGTTACTTCCATATCGCAAGCATTGGAGAATTTAAATAAAAAATATGATTCCGATTTGGATATAAATAAAATAGGTATGTGTACAGATGCACTTAAGAATGAACTTCGCTTAATGAGTGTGATGCAATACACAAAAGGTACACCCAAGGAAAGAAAAACATCTCTGTCTGAAACTCTGAATCTGATTTTAATGATACATAAGGAGGACCTAGCACGAGAAAATATAGAAATAGTAAAAAATGTGGATGAAGATATAATAACACGAATTCCTAGTTTCTCAGTAGCACAAATTTTAGATAATCTCTTGGATAATGCTTTTTATTGGTTAGCAACAAAAACACAAAAACAAGGTAGAAAGATAGGCATTTTCTTCGATAAAGAGAAAAATTCATTGTTGATAACTAACAACGGTCCAGGACTTGCAGCCAACGTCAGGTCAAATATGTTCCACTTACCTTTTGTAACTTCAAAGCCGCATGGTAGGGGTTTAGGGATGTATATATGCTCTGAGATTTTAAGCTTATATGGGGGGAACATAAAGATAACAGGCAATGATGAAGATCCGAGAGTAATGGGTATAGGATTCATCATATATTTCCCACCTAGAATCTAAACGATTGTCTCGCTTCGCCTCTTAGGTATTTGTTGAATAGCGATTTCCTCACTTTTTCGCCGGCACAACCATAACCTT
>CAZPZA010000042.1:0-7059 GCA_964590985.1 uncultured Gammaproteobacteria bacterium | reverse complement strand
TTTTGAAGAAACGATTGAAACATGAATGGCCGCACTTGCGCTGTTAACTGCAACTCCATAATTTCCTCCAATATAGGATAAAAATTTTCTTTCAAATTCTTTTGTTTTTGGACCGTTGCCTATCCATCCGCTTTCAAGAACTTTAGATACTGCTTCTTCCTCTTCTTTACCAAGAGACGGCCTAAACACCGGAATCATATCTGCCAATTATATCATTCTTACAGTTTTCTTAAAATTCCCAACCCAGTTCCGAATAATACTGCAATATCAGAGACAATCTGCGCAATTGGTAGTAATAGTCTTGCCTTAAAATCTGTAACTAAATCTCGCATCTTCCAAATAGGCCAAATCAAATAAATTAAAACAATCCCAGGCAAAAAATTACGAATTACTTCATTTTGAAATGAAAAAAAGAACAATACAAGCCCAACAGTGTATCTTATAAAAACGCCAATGATCTTAAGATTATGGGTTGACGTTTTCTGAAGAGGGTGCCACCAAATTCCTGCTTGTACATCTCCTTTTGCGTAATAATAAAATTTCAATGCAGCCCCCCATAAGTTTTTTGGGACTTCCCAGTCAACAAGCGCATCTTTTACCCGTTCAAATCTTGCATTCAGTTTAATCGCTCTATAATTAAACAGCGTATCCTCACCTGCTCTATCTAATGCTTCGTCAAAACCACCAATCTTTTCCCACAATGATTTTTTAAATGCTATAGATCGCGCTGAAGGCAAGAAGAGCTTAGAATCAAACCTTTGTGGCGGAATTCCAAGATACACCGCTAAAGCCTTCTGAAAGGGTTGTGATCCCCTCATTCGATAGAATCCTGCAACAATATCTACATTTTCTTTAAAAAAAGGTTCTGTAATCTTTTGCAGCCAGTCTTTATGCAAAACGCATCCTGCATCTGACATCGCAATAATATCAAAAGTCGCCTTTCTTATCCCATAATTCCTGCCTTGAGCAATGGTTAAACCCGTTTTTGTTAATGGTCTAAATTTTATTTTTTTTGATTTTGGGTTTTTATTGAAAATTGCTCGCCTCGCTGAAGACGAGTCGAAGCGGGCTCGCCTCGCTGCGAAGCGGGAAAATTGAAAATTGAAAATTCTTAACAGTGTACTGTCAAGGCTTCCTCCATCTACAATCACAATTTCGTCAGGTAGTCTTGACTGGGAAAAAACCGACTGTAAAAACTTTTCTATTGTCTTCTCTTCGTTTAAGACCGTTGCGACAAAAGAAATCTTCATATTTGGTAATGTCTTTTTAAGGTCTCACCTTGCCTCGCAAGGTGAGACCTTTTTATGCCAAAGATTTAGATACGTACTTACTATATTCTTCCAAGTCTGACTTTTGACCCATTCATAGGCTTTATCAACAATTCTATTTTTTTTGTACCAATATTGTATAAAATATTGAATTTTGTCTGCGAGCTGCTCTGCAGATTTATTAATTATTATCCACTTTGCAAACGGCGCCATTTTTATATAATCCTCTTTGAGTGGATTATTGTAAACCGCAAACACCAAACGTTTATTTATCATTGCTTGCATCATAGACAGATAAGATGAAGCAAAAATTATGTCTGCCTTGTTTATGTGTCCAGCTAAATCCTCCACGAACCCAAAAACCTTACCATATTTTCCGGCGTTCCCTCTTAATGATCCATCGCCACACGCCTCAAACTCAAAATTTATTTTTTTCTCTTTTAAAATATCCAGAGTTTTTAAATAAATTGGGACCCCTGTATCTTCCTCCATTCTCCCAATAAATAAAATTTTTAACACCTCGGATGGTGACGAAGGCATCAGACTTTCGGCTCCTCCGAGGTGGACGTCTATGCCTCCGTATGTTACATGGTCTGAGTTCGTACCGTACCACTTCTTAATATATTCTCCTACGCAAATATTTCCCCATGCTAATCTTTCGCTAATTTTCCTAATTAAGATTGCCCTTTTTGATGGAGGAAATTTTGTTTCATATCCATGAAATGTGGTAAAAACAGGTTTTTTTAAATAGAAAAACCTAAAAGGAAGATACCAAAAAAATACATCGTGAACATGAATTACATCTGTTTTTTTAATAAGGTCTCTATTTTTCCAAATCTCACGCCAAATTCTAAACTTTTTAAACCAATCATTTTTTCCAACAGAAAGTCTGTATATATCTATTCCTTCTATGGTTTCGAAAGATTTTAACTTTGGATGATATTGTTCGGTAAAGACTACAACTTTGTGGTTATTCTTCAAAAGAATCTTACCAATTTCTAATGCATGTTTTTCAACCCCACCAATATGCGGATAAAATAAGCGACTAAAGAAAACAACAGTCATATAGCAAGGAGTATATCGCTTTATAATTTTATGGCAGTTCTAAATCCCTGGCCTCTTTGACCCGGCTGAGTAGACTTTGTGGATCCGGGAGGAATCGAACCTCCGACCTTTCGCATGTGAAGCGAACGTTCTGCCACTGAACCACGGATCCATTCAAATTTATCTTACCACAACTCCACGCTTATTGACAAAGCATATCAACTCTGCAATAATTATTTATCTGTTTGTAATCAAAAAGATTTTTTCGTTTCTTATAGATAGTATACAAAGCTTACTCGTGGCTGCTGTGGTATTTTTTGTTGTTTACGTGTTTTTATTTAAACCTTTCCAAGTAAGCGGGCAATCCATGTATCCTACTTTTCACGATGGTCAGTATATTCTTACCAATATTATATCGCTAAGATTTGAAGATCCCAAACTAGGCGATTCTATTGTTTTTAAAGCACCAAACGACCCAGAAAAAGATTTTATAAAAAGAATTATAGGCATTCCACAAGATAAAATTTCCATAAGAGAAGGCAAAGTGTACAGAAACGGCACACTTCTTGATGAAAGCGCGTACTTAAGAGCAGACGTCATAACAAGTCCACAGGCTTTTCTTGCCGAGACACAAGAAGTAATCGTACCAAAAGGCCATTATTTTGTTTTAGGAGACAACAGAACACACAGCGCTGATTCCAGAGAATACGGTTTTATTCCCAAAGAAGACATAATCGGAAAATCGTTCTTTCTTTATTGGCCAATTAATGAAGCAAGGTTCATCAAAAACCCTTATGATTAGTAATGCAAGCCCCCCTTTTTTATGAAGATAATGCTTCACCAGAGCAAAACTTGTACATATTTTTAAACTTTTCCCAAGTAACGTCAACATCACCACGAAACATAAATATTATCTTTGCCGAGATTCTAGATTGAGATATTCTTACTTCGTCCACATTGAACTTTTCTTCCAAAACTTTTGCCATTTTGTCAAATTCAGGCATCCACCTTTTGTCTCCCTTTCTATGAGATTCCTCTTTCTGGACTGTAACCTTTACTTTTCTTGCCTCATCTTCTGTTTGTCTTACAGTGTAATTCTCCCTTAAAATTCTCTTAAAAAGATCTAACATCAACTGCGTATCTCCCAACGATATTAAGGGCCTAACATGGCCTTCGGTGATAACTCCCGCGATCAAAGCATCTTTGATTGCATCAGGAAGCGATAAAAGTCTTATAGTATTTGATACTGTGGGCGCGCTTTTGCCTACTCTTTTTGCCACTTCGCTTGTACCAAGACCAAAATCATCAATGAGTCTCTTATACGCTTGTGCTCGCTCTATAGGATTTAGGTCTTCTCTTTGAACATTTTCTACAATAGACATTTCTAACATTCCTTGAGGGGTTGTTTCTTTAACCACTACTGGTACTTTAGCTAATCCCAAAATTTTGGCTGCGCGATATCGTCTTTCCCCTGCTATTATCTGGTAACCTGCAGGAGTCTTGGCAACAACGAGTGGCTCCAGGATTCCTTGTTCTCTTATAGAGTCAACCAATTCGTCCAAAGAATGCGGCTGTATTATCCCTCGTGGCTGAAGAGGGTTAGACTGAAGAAGATTAACATCAAGCTCGTAAATGTTCTCTTCTGGGTTTGTCATAGATTAAAATAAACCTAGTGTTTCTTATTGATCTATAATTTCTGCAATTTTTTTACCTTTTAGGATTTTAAAATTTACTACACCTTCTTTTGTAGCAAACAAGGTAAAGTCTCGACCCATAGAAACACCCGCTCCTGAAAAAAACTTGCTGCCTTTTTGTCTTATGATAATATTGCCAGGATATGCCTTTTCTCCACTATAAAGCTTAACGCCTAAGCGTTTTGATATTGAATCTCTATTACCCTTAACCGAACCTTGCGCTTTTGTATGAGCCATACCTTTAATATATCAAATATCAAATATAATCCTTGTGCTTTCTGTGAAAACAATCCCATTCTATTACCATTTTTCACAGATGTCAATAGACTAAAATTTACTTTGTCAAAATTATATCTTCTATCTTTAATCGAGTGAGTAGTGGCCTAAACCCCATTACGCGTCTATATCTTACTTTTGCCTTAAATTTTGCCACTCTTATCTTATCGCCTTTTATCTGATCTAAAACTTTGGCTTTAACTTTGGCATTGATAACGTTTGGTTTGCCTATCTTAATCTTACCGTCTGAAACCACTAGCAAAACATCGTCAAGCACCGTTTCCTTATCGACTGCAATAGGAAGTTTATCAACTTCTATTACACTGCCTTTCCTAACCTTATACTGTTTCCCACCTGTTTTTACTATAACGTAGTCCATACAATGCATTATAACAAACAATCAGGCTAAATTCCATAACTTTCTTCGTAACCGTCCACGATTTGACAAAGTAATTTATTCTTCGATCCGTCAGTTGACGGAGAGAAGTTTTCAACGGTTTTAGTTCTCGTCCGTCAGCCGACGGACTCGAACCATAAAAATTTTAGAAACTCCTAAACACCTACTTTTCTTCTTTAATTGTGGACAGACTAGAAAGAATTCCTAAAAAAATAAAGCTCGACAGCAGCGAACTTCCTCCGTAAGAAACAAACGGAAGCGTAATTCCAATAATAGGCAGTATTCCTATATTCATTCCAATGTTTATAAAAAACTGTACCAGAATAAAAAAAAATGTAACAATAGAAAAAGACTTGCAAAACTCATCTTTGCTACGGGAAAAAATCATAAAAATTTTGTACAAAAGTATAAAAAAGCACAAAATAACAACAACGACTCCCACAAACCCAAGTGCTTCTGCTAAAGTTGCAAAAATAAAATCAGTATGGCGTTCTGGTAAAAACCTCAACTCCGACTGTGACCCTTGCCCAAGACCCCTTCCTAAAATCATGCCCGAACCAACAGCTATTAAAGACTGAACCGCATTATAGGAGAGACCTAAATAGTCTGAAGGGTCAAAAAAACTCGTCACTCTTTCTCTTTGATATTCATGAAGAAAATTCCATATAATTGGCAGAATCATCCCCAAAAAAATCAGTGCCAACAAAAACAATCTCAAAGGAAAACCATATACAAAAAGAGCTAGTGCGACAACAGACGAAAAAACAACTGCATTACCTAAATCAGGTTGTATAGAGATTAAAAAAACAACAGGAACTAACATGCCAAGAACAAAGAAAAAGGCTTGATGTAACGACTTGCTTTGCCCTGACAGAAACGAGGATAAAGAAACTCCAAGAAAAGGTTTTATGATTTCCGAAAACTGAATGTTAATTCCAAGTATTTGAAACCATCTTACTGAACCCCTTGTTTCCACCCCAAAAAACAAAACCAAAATAAGCAAAACAAGCGAAATAATATAAATTGGCAATGGGTGCATTTTAAGAAAAGAATAGTTAATTTGAGAGAAAAATATTAAGAAAAAAATAGAAATAATAAAAAATATAAGTTGATTTCTAAAAAGCTCTGCGTTTATAGAAAAAAGAGTAGCCAGGCTTATTATAACCAAAACCACTGCAGGAATAACTAAACCGTAGTTAATTGCAGAAAGAAAGTTCTTACTCATTCTATAGCCACCAAAAATCTATCTCCTTTTTGAAGCCTTTTAACTAATGCTCTTTTTTTAATATAATTCTCCCAATCTCTTGGCCAGAACGGCAACGTAACAATTATTTTATCATCAAGCCTTGTGCCAAGCTTTTTCCTTTCTCCTTGAATTTTTCTTACAATTTCTCGCGCTTCCCCCTCATCTTTTAACTCCTGGGTAATCCCTGTATCAAAATCAACCATAAACCCCCCCTTTTCTTTAACAAACTTCACTCTCTTAACATTCAATTCGTCTTTAATCAAATCTACCAATTCGGCGTCAATTCTGTCCGCCGAGTTGGCGGACTGAATTCTGAATTCTGAAAGCGGTTGTCTCACCTTAATTCCCAACTCTTTTCTTCTAGCATGTCCAAGTTCTGCAATCTTTCTAACAAGATCCATATCCTTAATCAATTTCTTGTTAAGTAAACTCTTGTCTCCCTTTGGATACTCTTCCAAATGAACAGATTCTTCTCCTGTTAGATTTTTATAAATTTCCTCTGCTATAAAAGGTGTAATTGGTGCTAGAAGCTTGCTCAAAGTTACCAAAACTCCATACATGACAGACAAAGCAGTATTTTTGTCTTTCCCCTCTATCAAATAACTAACACGTTCTCTTGTCCTTCTGATATACCAAGTCGAAAAATCATCAATAACAAAGTTTTCAATTTCTCTTATAGATGCTATCGTATTATATTTTTCTAATCCCTCCCTTACCACCTTAACCAACTGCGTAAGTCTTGCCAGTATCCATTTATCTAGCACAGTCAAGTCTCCTCTTTTCAAATCGCAATTCCAATTTGTCAGATTAGCATATGTTACAAAAAAATTGTAAACATTCCATAGAATCAACATCATTCCTTTAACTTGGTTTCTGTATTGCTCTTCCGAAATTAAAATGTCCTCGCCATTCATAACGGGTGAAGAAAGCAGATATAGACGGAGGGCATCACCACCATATTTTCCAAGCATTTCTCTGGGATCTGGATAATTACCATAATTTTTACTCATCTTTCTTCCGTCTGTTCCTAAGATTACGCCTTCAACTTCTACATTCTTAAATGCATGAGATTGGTATAAAGCGGCACCTATGACATGCATAACATAAAACCAAGCCCTTATCTGTCCTGTATAC
>CAZPZA010000041.1:0-7135 GCA_964590985.1 uncultured Gammaproteobacteria bacterium | reverse complement strand
TAAGCAACTTGCCCTGCATGCATGCATGCAGGGTTGTTTTTTAGATTAAACTTATGAGAAATCTAAATACTTTCGGGGACCAAAAAGTTGATACTGCCCAGCATACAAGTTTGTTCCGTCAACAAAAAGAAAGGTTCTGCCAACTGCCTTTTTCTCAACTTGCATCACTCTAGTTTCTAAAGTATGTCGCTACATAGTGGCATACTTTAGCTATTGTTTAAAATTAATCCTCATCCTTGACGAGTGTTTGGTCAGCCAAGCGAGTTATTGCGCCTCGTAAGAGGCTTTGATCAGATGGTTCTGTTTTTAATTCTTCCACCTCTGTCCTAACTTCTTTCCAATACGCAAGTGTTTCGGGGTCTGGAGCCTTTTTCCGTAAAGCATAATTACGTTCTTCATCTCCCACTTCCTTTAATCTGGCAAAAGCAATTAGTCTCGTTCTCTCTTCTTCAGAAAAACCTGACCCTTCCCAAGGTCCAGTATCGCTTATATAACTTGAGTACATAATACCTCTTGCCCTATACAATTGATTTAAAATATTCATTGCGCTCCAAAACTTATTAAGAGCTTCTTTTGCTTTCTGATCGACAAGCGCAACAACACAGTCATCTAGACCATCTGCTGTTTCTATAGGACCTCCCGAAGAAGCTACAACTCTAAACAAATGAATATCATAATTCCTACTTTCAAGCTCTTCCATTAATAACAAAGATGGATCCATATAGTCATTTCGCATAAGCTCATCGCCTCTTGGTAAATACAGCAGATAGCGAGAAAGGAAATCTCTTCCGCCAACTCTATTGATTAGATCATCATAGGCTTGTTCCATTAATTGTTTCTCAAATGGCATCAAAGGAGTACGGGTCAACAATCTATTTAAAATTGAGGCTATTTTTGTCTTTTTGTTTTTGAACCCTATCTCTTTAGGCTCTTGAGGCACCTCGCCGAGTTTCACCGATCTTAAAAGAGCATCTTTAATGTCTACTCTTCGATCTTTGCCAGACTGTTTTGCAATTTTAATAATATTTCTCCTCACGTCTTTTGAAACCGCAAATGGTGTAAAAAGCAATGGCCGCGAAGAAAAACGGACAGGATAATTTGGATCAAATAACATTTTTTCATTCTCGCTAACAAATCTTCCATTAACGACATCGTTTAGCATATTTACTTTTTCTTTTGAGAATATGGTTCCTGTAGCTCGGGCAGCTGCAAGAAGTTGATGCTGTGGGCTCAATTTAAGAAGTCTTGCAAAACTCTTAAACTCTTCTAACCTCTCTTGGGGGCAATAAATAGTAAGACTTTCTATATCTTGTTTTATTAAACTATCTCTAACAGTGCGGCTTTCGATTTCAACCGGTTCCCCTTTTTCTGTAAGCGCACTATAGATAGGAACAGCCTCGTACCTTTGTTGCCAAGTACAACTATCAAGTACTACTCTATTTCCGGTTTGAGACTCGCTTTTGTTTGGTTGACCTAGACTTTCCATAAGTCTATTCTATCACAATGTTCACACTAGTATTGGGGCTTGAACCACTTCTTTTACCATAAATCTGCCTAATAAATAGTAAATGTGTCTCTACTTTTGGACAATCTCTACAATAGAAAATTTTCCTAAAGTATCTCACTACATAGTGGCATACTTTATTCCAAACTCAACAACCCCTTTTTAAAATCAATCGTTATCTTAAAATTCTTCAAGAACGACAACCCCAAAAGTCCGTCAACAGGTATTCCAGGCGGTAAATCTTTAACAACCGCATGCGCATTTTTAACAGTTTTACCAAAAACTGCCATTTCTGGAATAGTAATTGCTGGCACAGTTTCAATACTTGAAGCGGTTGTAGTCTGGAGGGTTTTGTTTGGATCAATATTGATGCCCACTGCAGTCGCCAATCTCCATGAAATCACAACGTAACTTGCTCCAGTATCAAGGACTAACTTTGAAACTGCGAAGCGACGCGCTTTAACTGTAACATCGAGGATTATCAAAGAACTGGGATCAAATCTCATTTTCATTATATAAGCATAATATAAATGCGCCTGTAATTTTACCAGTGTAAAGAGTCGCATATAGCTTACCCAACTGTTGCTCTCCTAATTTTTTATAGATTTTATCTCTATCTTTACTTACAATAATAGGTCTTACTTCCACAGGTTGATTAAGCTCGTTTTCTTTAAGAACCTCTGCTAACACCCATTTATTTTTAAATTTTTTCTTAAGTTCTGATACTTTCATGGCAATATATATTTTACCATACTTTTATTGCGTCGTCCCTACTCCCTCGACTACGCTCGGGACGGGCTACGTGGAGGGATCTTTTTCAAGAAGCATATCTTCATCGAGTCAGACTCGATTTCACCTCCCTTCGGGCAGAAAGATAAATATGTCTAAAGTATATCACTATGTAGTACTATACTTTGGAACTTTTTAGATTTCAAAACGAGAAAACTCCCCAACCACAATATTTTCTCCTAACTTCGCTATTGTTTCTTTTACTAACTCTTCGATTGTTTTTGAAGGATCCCTAATATACTCTTGTTTCAAAAGCGAGTCAACGTCTTTTGGATTCATTGCAGCAACCTGCATGGCTATTTCATGGACAAGGGCTTTAAACTCCGAAGTTCTACCAACAAAATCTGTCTCGCACAAAACCAAAACCATTGCTCCAATTCGACCGTTTTGATGAATGTAGCAATCTATCAATCCTTGGGAAGTTTTTCGATCCGCTTTCTTCTCCGCCTTCTGTAAACCTCTTGCCCTAATCCAGTCTAGTGCCTTATTAAAATCTCCTTTAGTCTCTTCAAGAGCCATCCTACAATCTGCTATAGATACTCCGCTTGTAATTCTCAGCTTCTTTAAACTCTCAATATCAAACTTCATATATAAAAACCTTTCTCGCTAAAAACGCTAATTACTTTTGCGAAATTCGCGAAACCTCCGAATTAATGATCCTTTTGTATTTCACACCGTTGCTACCAAAATAAGCAAGTATTCCGAGCTTTAAGCCAGTTGTTTTTAGATACATCAAGACTTGCTTAATGTCCGACATATTATTCTTGTTCCCCTTCTTAAGCTCTAATACTACAGAATCTTTAATTAAAAAATCTAAAAAATGTTTTCCAATCATGTTGTCCTCAACGACAATTTTGACAGGAACTTCTCGCTTAAATGGAATCTTCCGCTTTGCTAAGAACACTTCAACCGCTCTTTGACAATACTTCTCCTGATAGTTAGAGCCTAAACTCTTAAAAGCATCAAACAAAGCTCCGATAATTTCATAGCTTAACTCTTTATATATAATTTTATCACTTTGTTGATCTTTCACTTTTAGACTTCTTGACACTATTTTTAATCTTCGGCTTGATCTCTTTAGCGGGTTTCTCTTTCGCGATTTTCGCAACTTCAGGTTTCGCATCTTTAGCGAGATCGGAAGCCGCTTTCTTTGCAAGCGCTCTACCCTCCGACCAAGCATCTATTATATAACCAACAATAAGCTTTATGCTGCCCACTGCGTCATCATTTGCCGGAATTGGGTAGTCTATAATATCTGGATCGGCATTAGTGTCCACAATTGCAACTGTTGCAACACCCATCCTTTTTGCTTCTTTAACAGCCAGATTCTCCAAATGCGAATCAATAACAAAAAGCGCATCTGGTTTTTCTTTAAGATCCGAAACGCCGCCGTAAATGCTTTCTAGTTTTTGGCGCTCGTCAGCCCATTGGTTTATTTCTTTTTTTGTATATTTTGCTTTTAACTCTTCGTTTTTTAGATCTTCGGACAATTTCTTAAGTTTTTCAAAATTCTTTGAAACTTCGGAAAAGTTGGTCAAAAGTCCGCCCACCCAATGACTAGTAACATAAAAAAGTCCTTCTCCTATTTTATCCTGAGCTTGTCGAAGGATGTCCTCAACAATCCCTCTTGCCTGCCTTTTCGTCCCAACAATAATAATCGTTCCCCCTTTCTTGGCTATTGATTTAACAAATGCTCCTCCTTCTTCTAAATATTGCTTTGTTTTTTCTAGATCTATAATATGGATATTATCGCGCGTTTCAAATATAAAATCGCGCATCTTGGGAGTAGACCGAGTGACTTGGTGGCCAAAGTGGCAACCTGCTTCTAAAAGTTCTTCAAGTGTAACTTCTCTCATATTTTCCCTTCTTTGCCTCGCCGAAGTCCCGATTGAATCGGTACGAAGGCGGGACACCTCCTCTGGTCTATAAATTTAATTCAGGGAAGCAAACCAGAGTGTTAGAATAAATGCATTATACACTATCCCTACGAGTAAAATCAACAATTGAAACAGTTACCCTCCTTCTTGCTCTTTTTTCTCCACTAACATTACTGCTTATCCTAAATCTTGTGATCACCTGTTCATGTGTGCTTATATTTTCAGCAACGTATTTAATATCTTCCGGGCTCTCTATTCCATCAAGCATGTGTCCTAATGCTCGGTCAAGTTGAAATTTAGGCAAGTCCTGCATAAATTTATCTTGCGCCTCCTGTTCCCCAAGTTTCCTAGCAACAGCATTTTCTACTTTATGACTTGTTCCCCTTCTTCTTCTACCAAGTATATCTTTGGCCATTTTCCAATTTACTGGGTGCCGATACAAAGGATCTCTGGGTCTTAGCTCGCGTCTTCTAAACTGTTCTAATCTATTTGGCATAATATTTATTACCCACAATTCTACCACTCTCAAATTCCTATTACAACACTTAATACTATATAGTATTGAGGTTAACAATTTTACTCCTGATCTCTTCTAGAGTATGCCACTATGTAGTAGCATACTTTGTAACATTGCAACTTTTCGATTGACATGCTTAATTTTGTTTGTTAGTATGACACCATGCTAGAAAGAGCAAGGGCAAGAGGTTTAGAGCTTGAAAGAAAACCAGCAGAAAGAGTAGTTATAACTGGATATTGGCAACTAACTCCATTAGGCAATACCGAAGAAACTTTTAACGGACTTTTAGAAGGAAAGTCTGGCATAAAGAAACTTGATCCCCCAATTAACTTTAGAACCAACATAGCTGGCCTTATAGATTTTGATCCAAATAATTATTTTTCTATGAAAGAACAAAAACCAATGGCAGAAGAAGCTGCTATGGCAATTGTTGGCGCAAGAGGTGCAACGGATATGGCTCAATTGTTGGACACCGACCAGAAACATTTACTTTCCTCTATTGACAGAAGAAGAGTGGCGATGTGTGTGGCAAGCGGGATCGGACCAACACACAATCTTATCGACGTCTCTGGTGCAATTCATCAGAAAGACAAAAACGGCAGTGAAGATATAATAAGGGGATCAAGAAGAGTAGATCCTTTTGCTGGTTTGAGATCTTTTCCAGAACAACCCAATGCTCAAGCAGCAATAGCATTAAAAGCATCTGGCTGGCCTATAAGTAGTGTTGAGGCATGCGCTACGGGTCTTTCGGCAATTGTTGAGGCTGCCCGTTTAGTTAAGGATGGATATGCCGCGATGTCGCAATTGCAGTTGGACTCGAACAAATCTTAAATCGACACAAAGAAGTAGGTATAGCAACCTTTGCTAGTATGCACGCTCTTTCTACAAGAAACGATGAGCCAGAGAAAGCAAGCAGGCCTTTTAATAAAGATAGAGATGGATTCGTTGAGTCTTCTGGCATTGGCGCAGTTGTCATAGAAAGCGAAGAACATGCTCACAAACGCGGTGCTAAAATTTATGCAGAGATATTAGGATTTGATAAATCTATAGATGGGTATGATCTTACTGAAGGAGATCCTGAAAATATTGCAGACACTATTACTCGAGCACTTTACGATGAAAAAAACAAGGCTGTTCATAAAGTTGACGCAGTTTTTATACACGCTACATCAACCCCCAAAGGCGATAGGGTTGAAATACAAGCACTGCGAAAAGCCTCTATTGAGAACTTGCAGCATATTCCAATAACCGCAATCAAATCCAATCTTGGGCATCTGTTGGGAGGCGCTGGCGCAGTTAATGCAATTGCTGCCATTCAGTCGCTTAACGCAGGGAAAGTTCCGCCTATTCTAAATCTGGATGACCCAGACGAAGAATTTTCTGATCTAAATTTAGTACGAGGTAAACCACTAGAAAAAGAGATTGCTACAGCGCTTGTTTTGGCTTACGGATTTGGCGGACACAACGCGGTTCTTCTTTTGGGAAAATACATAGGATAATCATCCTAAACATTACAAAATCGTTCAACATAACCTTGTGGCAGATCTTTCCTTTTTAAAAGTTCTATTACTTTTTGTCCTACATCTTTAATCTCCACACTCCTTGGGACACCAAACATATCCGAAATTTCTGCGTGTTTTTCTGTAGCAGTGACACCATATTTTCTCTTACTCTCCCGATCGAACATTCTTATGTTAGCCGTGTCCGAAACAGTGGGTGGACAAACAACAAGAAATGATATGCCCTTTTCTTCAAATTCTGGGATACGGGATAGTAATAATTGCTCTCCATCGTATTTCGCTTTTGCTACAAGGTCGTAAAAATCGGGCATTTTATTCAGCCCTAGTAATTTTGGATAAAAATGTCCAGGAACGCTTTGCATAAAAATTATCTTTCCGCCTTTTTCCATGTTGGGAAGAAACATGTCAACTAAAGCATTGTTTGCCGTAACGCTCACTTGCCTAACTGTTTCTTTTGTGCCTGCGCTATTTAGTATAAGAAAATCAAGTTTTCTACCCAATTTATCCAATGTATCTTTCAATTCTTCTCTTATCTTTGGATCTCTTATGTCTCCTTGGACAAAATGTATCTCTCCTATTTTTTCCTTTGGGGCGACAATGTAGCCCTGAATTTGCTCAATTGCTATTCTAATTTTTTCTGCTCGCTCGTGTTTCTCGCGATAACTGCCTACAACCTCGCAACCATCCTCTACCAGCCTAATAGCGATTTCCCCGCCAATATCGCGAGACGAACCAGTAACTAAGGCCACCTTTCCCTCAAGAGGTCTCTCACGGTTTTCTAAAGCATTTTCTTGTAATGGTTTTCTTAATTCTTCAGGGCTACCCATTTTTTACTCCAGTATTATCAAAAGCTTTTCGAGGATCAAAATTTGGCGCTTCTAAAGACATCGGTTTATTCTATAATTAAATTGTTTGCTTGTCAAGGTAA
>CAZPZA010000040.1:0-7219 GCA_964590985.1 uncultured Gammaproteobacteria bacterium | reverse complement strand
AAAAAGAAAAGTGCTAAAGGCAAGGCAATTGTAGATGAACCAAACCCCACAACTGTTCCGATTATTTCAGAAAAGATTGCTGCTGTAAAAAACAAAATCTCCACTTTTCTAGAGTAACACAAAAGGTTTAATTCTTTACATAGCAAAAATACCTTTCAGTGGTAAAATAAACTGATGAAAAGCAAGAAAAAGCACCTGCCTCGCCGGCAGGCGGGTTGGTCAGGAGAAGTTACAAAGCACAGTATTGCCTTAAATTTGGAAGAAGGTGTTTTTACGTGGGATGACCCTAAAAAGACAGCTGCAAGTCTTAAGCATTCTGCAGACGTTAGTACTAGACGCAAAGCTAAACCCTTTCAATCAGCCATATCAATGCTTAACTTCTATATAAACCGCTCAGGTAAAAACCTAAAACCCGAAAAGAAAAAGATTCTCGAACAAGCAAAAATTGAGCTTCGAAAACTGTTTGGGAGATAAATCCGAGAACAAAAAAGATATGCTCTCCCCAGTGCATGGAGCTAGAACCTCTTTTGTTCTTCAATAGATTTGACAAATGAGTTAGGTATCTGATTTCTGAGATGATCGGGAATGCTTGAAGACCAGTGATAGAAAGGTTTTTGCGGTCCGACTATTTCATAAACAGACGGCGTTCCAGTTGTGTATATTGGATATTTATCAAAATCATAAACAACAGTCCCTTCACCATATCTACAAACCTCTAATGTACCAATTGCAAGACTGGGAGAAGAACCAAAAGATATATTGCCATACCAAGCAACAAATGCTGTTTTATGGGTCGGAAAATTTAGTAAGGCAAAGGGAGAGACCGTACCAAAGCTTATTTTCGTATCTGGTTGGATAACAGCTAAATATTCTTTGTCTGTAATATATTTATTTTTCATTCGCTCTACCTATTATACAACGTTAGAACAGGTTATACCATCTCTAATACCCCTTGACTTTCGTAACATTTTCGGTATTTAATGGTATTATACATTATGCGAAATTTCAATAGAGCAATAACGCCAAAACAAAAAAATGTGCTTGATTTTATCGTTTCCTTCGCGGTTAAGAAAAGATACGCTCCTTCGTTGGAAGAAATTGGCAATGACCTTGATCTTGCCATATCTACCGTCCATCAGCATGTAATGGCATTAAAAATGAAGGGATATCTCAGAAAGGAAAGTAATCAACCTCGGGCAATATTACCTGTCAAAAAAAATACTAAGACTTTGGATGTGCCTTTAATTGGTACTATCGCTGCTGGCGAACCGATTGAAGCAATAGAGTACCCAAATGAAACTGTAACAATTACAAGAGACAACTTGGGAAAAACAGGCAATTTATACGCTTTGCGAGTAAGAGGAAATAGCATGATTGAGGAGGGAATATTTGATGGCGATATAGTGGTAATCCGGCAACAAAAGATTGCTGACAATGGCCAGACAGTTGTGGCTATTATTAACGAAAATGAAGCAACCTTAAAAAAATTCTATAGAGAAACCGATAGAGTAAGACTACAACCAGCGAACCCCACACTATTTCCTATCTATGCAGATGAGGTCGAGATACGAGGAATTGTAGTTAAAATCATTAGAAATCTTAATTATCCAACCAAGAAAACCTCTGATGGAAAATATAAAAGAAGAATAGATTATTCATGGGATTATAAAGGTGAATTTACTAAATCATTTACTCACTGTTTTCATACATACCCTGCAATGTTTATTCCTCAAATTGCAAGAAGACTTATACAAACTTACAGCAGTAAAGATGAAACTATCTGCGATATTTTTTGCGGTTCTGGTACAGCCTTGGCAGAAAGTCGATTGCTTGGAAGAAACGCTTACGGAATAGACCTAAATCCATTAGCAATCTTTTTAGCAAAAGTAAAAACTACAGAGACCGATCCATCTCTCCTCACAAAAGAGTATTTCAGACTACTAGATAGAGTTTCTAAAATTAAGGATACGGAAGTTAAAAGGCCGAAGTTTTTAAACATTGACTTCTGGTTTAAACAAAGAGTCATCATTGATTTAGCGAAAATAAAAAAAGCAATAAAAGAAATTAAAGAAGAAAAAATCAGAAATTTCTTCATGACTGCATTTAGCGAAACTGTAAGGGTTTCTTCTAATATGAAAAACGGTGAATTTAAGCTTGTTAGAATTCGTCCTGAAAATTTACCTTTTCATAACCCTAATACTTTAAGCATATTTAAGAAAAAGGTTGAAATTGACATTAATGGAATGTCTAGCTTTTACAATAATGTCGATAAAAATACTTGGGCAAAACCAATCTATGGCGACTCCTCAAAAGATAACGGGATAGAAAAAAACAGCATAGACTGCATAATTACTTCTCCTCCTTACGGAGATAGCAGAACAACCGTTGCTTACGGACAATTTTCAAGACTATCTGCTCAATGGATAGATATTTTTGAAGAACCTAATGAGGCATCAGGTCTTGATAACAGGCTTCTTGGAGGAAGACCTACAAAAGATTTAGAACATAACTTAAATTCAGACTGCTTAAAACAAATTGTTAATCAGATTGCCCAGAAAGACAAAAATAGAGCAAGAGATGTCTTAAGTTTTTACATTGGTCTTGAGAAATGTTTGAATCGGGCTCATAAAATTCTAAAACAAAACCGCCATTTTTGTATTGTAATTGGCAATAGGCTTGTTAAACAAATAAGAATACCTACGGATTTTATTATTGCAGAATTAGCTGAAAACATTGGTTTTCTGTGCGAGGATATAATTGTAAGAAGCATTCCTGGTAAAAGAATGCCAATTAAAACTTCGCCTACAAATATAGTTGGAGCTCTGGAGGAGACTATTACAAGAGAAAGTATAATAATCCTTCGGAAAAACTAAATAATTTTATTTCTTATCCATCTTTCCATCGCTGGATCTAAAAAGTCTTTAAAAAATTGAGTAAAGCTTAATACATTTGCTTTTTTACTATAATATTTCTTTTTTATGTTTTTGGGACAGACTAGATAAATTCTGTGACTTAGCATTTCGCTAAGTTGTGATTTGGAAACTTTTGTGTCAATAGTTGCCAGAAAAAACCCAAGTCCTCTTGTTCCCTCTGTTACTATTTGTCTCCACCGCTCTCTTAATGTTCTCTTGGACGTAAAAATAATGCAATCCATAGGATTTTCCTTATAATGTCTTAAGGAAGGCATAAGGAAGTCTGGCTTACCATTAATAACTTTCTGTTCATCAAACTTATAATTTAATACTTTGAAAAGGGAGTTGTGAATTGTTTCGAAAGAACTCCCAGCCCTTGTTCTTCTGGACTGACCTAGGGAAAGGAAAAATTTATCAAAGATATTAAAATACTTACTTAAGACTTCTCCTGTTTGATTTAGATTTTTAATCTTACCAGTCTTTATCAGATGATATATAAGTGTTTTTAATGCATTTTCGCCGTATTCTTTTTCGTATTTAAGGTAAATTTTATACGCTTCGCTTTCTATCTCAAAAAGAAGATTGTCAAAGTTTGCCTTAATTTCATCTTTGTTGTAGTTATATTTTGTAGTAATATTTTTTGTAGCTTCTTCAACAATTTCCTTCTGTATTTTTAATTTAATGCCCAATCTTTGGGCAAAATCTTTAAGGTTTTGTATAGACATACAAAAATTATAACAAAAAAAACAGGCGCCATGTGTTATGATTGCTCCATGCATAAAAATAAAAAAATAGTAATTGCTGGTGCAACAGGGCTTATTGGCAAAGCTCTTTGCAATCAACTTCAAAATAAAAACTGCTTGATAACTATTATCACTCCTGATGCTGTATCAGCGCGGCAAGTAATACCTGATGCCCTACAGTATATTGCTTGGGAAGATAGCAATGCTTTATACGACACAATTAATGGTACCTACGGCGTTGTCAACCTTTCAGGCACGCCAATTATTGGCAGACGTTTTACAAAAGAATATAAAAAAGTTCTTTTTGACAGCCGCATTTTAACAACAAAAGCAATCGTTGATATTCTTGCAAAAACCACGACAAAGCCAAAAGTACTAATTAATGCATCTGCGGTTGGCTATTATGGGTATGTACCAAAAGAGGCTGTATATCAAGAAAGCGACTCTTCTGGGTCTGACTTTCTAGCAAAACTTTGCGTTGCTTGGGAAAAAGAAGCAGCAAAAGTAGACAAGTATGGTGTGCGAGTTGTTTGCATTCGTTCTGCAATAGTACTTGATAAAAATGGAGGCGCTCTTCCTCGCATGCTTGCTCCATACTATTTCTTTTTAGGTGGTCCTATTGGATCCGGTAAACAATGGTTTCCTTGGATACACATAAAAGACGAAGTGGGAATTATTCTTTTTGCATTAGAAAACGAGAAAGTAAAAGGACCTATAAATTCTGTTGCGCCTGAAGCAGTTACTAACAAGCACTTTAGCGATACTGTTGCAAAAATCCTGCATAGACCAAGTTTAATTCCTGTTCCTCTAATTCTGTTAAAACTTATGTTTGGGGAAGCTGCAGAAGTTCTTACAGGAGGAGTAAAAGTCTCACCTCAAAAAATTATTAAGTTAGGATACAAATTCCAATACCCAAAACTCCACCAAGCGCTAGCAGACTTACTATGTCCCGATGTGTGAAGCCGCGTCAGACGCGGTGAAGCCGCGTCAGACGCGGTGAACCCATATCGCATCCGATTATCCTCACCCCCTTTCAACTAAGTGTTAGTTAATCGTTGCAGATACTTGGAGCGACCTTTTTCCTTCTCTACAGACCTGTGCGTACTGAGCCATCACCTAGTCGGTCCGGTGTCCACTGTTTTTCCATCCCCTCCTACGTCCACTGATAAACTCCACACCAGACTATTGTCGCAAATCGTTCCCGTGACTTCGGCTGTTAAATCCCCTCCGGTAAACTCAACTTCCGCCACAGGTGCTCCATTAAGATCTTTTGTCAAAGAACCTGTAACACTTTGTCCAGGATCAACAACCACTTCAACCCCACTTGCTGCAAATGCTGGAGTTGCAAGACTTCCTAAAATTAAAACACTGGCTGTAGCTGCAAGTACAGCTCTTTTTAACTTATCCATTTTCTCACCCCCTTCAATTAAAAGTTTATAGAGTTTTTAACCCAAAGTAATCTTATCAATAGTCAATCTTAGGCAGGGAAAGATTCTCCTTTGTCCTGAGTAAGCTAAGTAAAAGTCTTGGCCCTTAATTTTTAGGCAAATTTACTCTGTTAGTCGGAGTGATGGGAATTGACCCAGTGTTTCTGCGTCCCGAACGCAGCGTGATACCGATTCACTACACTCCGTTCTGCAAAGCAGAATATCTTCATTTTACTTTCTTTTGGACCAAATTACAATAAGACGTGACAGTAACTAATTACCCTTTATCTTTCTTTTTGCGGATCCATCTCCAATCGACCCTTACAAAAAATTGCCCAAGCCCTAAATTTAAAAGTCAAAATCCAGTTTGAATAATCCCGATCATTTCTTTTAATCTTTTACAGTCAGAGTCTCCAAAAGCACCCTCTGCAAATCCTAAAGGTTTATTCTATAATCAACTTATATGAAATATTTTCAAGTTCAAATTAGTGCTGAAAATAAGGAACAAGCAGATAAAATACTCAATTCACTGCTTGAGAAAAATGGTAACAGGTAGTAGTCATGGAAACCTTGATTGAATCAATAGGATATTTCGGAACCCTTGTTGTCCAAGTAATCTTTCTTAATAAAGTACTTAGTCCTTTTATGAAAGAGAAAATGGAGTCAAAGGAAAATACTCTAGCAAAACTTTGGTATTTCTTCCTGGGTTTTTGTTGGTTAATATCTTTTGTCTGGACTATTTCCAAAATATCAAGTTTTTTCCACTCAGGTTGTCCCTTGGAATATATGGTTGAAGGGTACTGTTGATATGAATACCCACCTCCAAAAACTCAAGTTATTATCGTTGCTATAAGATACTATCGCGTAACTCCTTATATGCTTCAAAGCCACTTTTTTGAGTGGGTTTCAGGTAAGAATTAACTACAAATTCATCCTCGAACCTGCCAGTCTTCATCATCTGTGCAATCCTTTGTTCTGCTAATTCTCTGAAGGCACCCTCGATTTCGTCAGAACTAAACTGCCACACCGCCGACAAAGTTGAACTAATACTAATCTTTAGTGATTTATTTATTCCATTGGCAGTGTAAGACACCAAACGTGTTTTATTTAAACCAGTAAGCCCTATATTTTCAATTGAATCTATGGTGAAGGAGGGCAAAGGTTTTGCAGGAATGTATTCTCCCCCTACTGCTCCAATAACGTAGAAGGCACCGCTTTGAACCTCTTCTACATTTAACAGTCTTTCAGAGTAATACCAATTATTTTTATTATCTCTAAATATGAAGTGCATTCTTAGTTCTTTTACAGGATTTTGCTTCATAAAGTCACCTGTCATAGCTATTATTAGATCTTTCTTTTCGCCGGGGGTCAGATCGAATACCTCAGGTGTCCCCTTATATCCAGGCCAACCAAAACCCTTAAGACTCCAACTGCAATGAATGGCTGGTATATCACCATTGTTCACCACAGTAAAATCATACCTTTGGGTGCTACGATTAATTAAACCACTCACATCCACTTGTGGTAATTTTTCTTCAACAACTTTTTCAGTGATATTAAAAAAATTCTTTAATGCCTGACCGTTATTTTTAACCTTTTTATCTAAAATAACCGGTCCCCAAAAATCAGGCTCGGGAAGATTAATTTTTTGTGCATGTTCCTTTAGTTTGTCCTTCACCTGAGGTGATACAGTACAAGTCGTTACAAAGTATATTCTTCTTGGTTTTTTTAATTTCCCGTTTGTTACATATAAATTGATTTTATCCAATTCTATTTTTAGATCATTAAAATCTATAGTTTCGTATCTTTTGCACTGAAAATAGTCTAATTCCTCTTCATAAGTTTTACCAATAACGTCCCTGCTTTTATCTCCCGATCCTCCATAATCCTCTACTGATTTATATTCTCCAGAATCTTCAACTAGCCAAAAGCAAAAATGCTCAAATTTATCCGATGGTAAGTCTTTAAAAGAAAGCGAATGATATGTTGCTGTTAAATTCATAGTTATAGCAAATTTTACTCCTTCGGCCCATTCGATTCAACTCAAGGTAAACAAGCTCAGGACAAGTCTTTTTTGCAGGTAATTTCCAGAGTGGGATTAGATTGATTGTCTATTTTTGAGTAAAACGGAGCTCGA
>CAZPZA010000039.1:0-7332 GCA_964590985.1 uncultured Gammaproteobacteria bacterium | reverse complement strand
GTGCGAGGAAAAACTGGGAATTCTATTAAAAGAATTTGTGGAAATAAATCTTAAAGCAATGCAATCAATAAGCGCCGATTTGGGACTTTAAGACTAAGGATACTCCTTATACAAGGAGTATCCTTAGAAAAGTATGAAAATCCTTTTGATTAAAACCGAAGGAGCGATTCCTCTTGAAATTAAGAATAGCCATTTGGAAAAGATAGGAGCTGTGAGTAAAAGTATTAAAGTTTATGTGGTAACTTCTGCCGATCAACAAGAAGTCGCAAAGCAACTTAAAGATGTAAATATTATCGCTGGGGTACCATTTGTGATTCCGTCTATTACCAATGCCAAAAGCCTCAAATGGATCCATTCTTTTTCTGCAGGTGTTGAAAAAGTGCTAACTGATGAGGTCGTCAAGTCTAAGATAATTGTAAGCAATTCTTCTGGAATTCATGCAACACCAATTGCCGAACAAGTAATAGGCTTTATGCTTATTTTTACAAGAAGATTTTATGATACTTTTAGAAAACAAAGGATTAAACTCTGGGAAGCAAATCAAAATCTTACTGAAATTAAAGGAAAAACAGTTCTGGTTGTGGGACTAGGCCATATTGGGACAGAGATTG
This sequence comes from uncultured Gammaproteobacteria bacterium, assembly GCA_964590985.1. GTDB lineage: Bacteria > Patescibacteriota > Microgenomatia > Levybacterales > UBA12049 > CAZPZA01. The sequence goes on along the minus strand of CAZPZA010000039.1, from coordinate 6,721 downwards.
GCCGTTTGGCAAGTTGTTTTGGTGCCCATATTATGGGAATCAAACATAACTTGAAAAATAAACCAGGCTTTGTTTCAAAGGTCTACTCTATTGAACAACTCGAAAACGTATTGCCAAGCGCGGATTTTGTTGTTTTGGCTCTACCCTTGACTGCTGAAACCAAACATTTGTTCGATATGAAAAAATTTAAGCTAATGAAAAAATCAGGAGTAATTATAAATATTGGCAGAGGAGGCTTAATAAAAGAAAACGATTTAATTGCAGCTTTAGATAAAAAAATAATAGGAGGCGCTGCTTTGGATGTTACAGAAGAAGAACCGCTTCCTAAAGAAAGCAGGCTTTGGCGCATGGAGAATGTGGTTATTACTCCTCATCATTCAGGATGGTCGGAAAAATATATGGATAGAGCTATTGATATTTTTTGTAATAACTTAAAAGCCTATCTTACCAACAAACCCCTGACGAATTTGGTGGATAAGAAAAGAGGGTATTAAGTTTAAGGAGTATCCTTATCTAAGGATACTCCTTGGAAAAAATAGAGAAACTGATTTACTGTTATATTTTTTGTACCATTGACAAAAACTCGTTGTGCCATGATAGACTAGATGTCCTATGAAAAAAGACAAACAAAATCCACAAGGTCCACAAGTTTTAGATGTCTTAACAAGACTAGCCAAAAGAATCGAGGAGGCAACCATCGATATTCACGACATTAGAATGGATTTAAAACTCGTAAAACTCAGGTTGCATAGTGTTGAGACCAACACTGGAGTGATGAAATCGGACATGGAAAGAATTAAAGACGATATCCAAAACATGAAAGGGGATATAACCACAATGAGGAAAGACGTCAAAGATCTAAAAAGAAATACAGAAGACATGATGGAAACAGATGCGGAAATATTGGCAAAAATGGTCACACAGGAGGAGCTTGCAAGTCTTTCGCAACGAGTTGCATCTATAGAACACCACTAATGTTTTACAAAACTACTCCTACCTGATAAAATAAATATCGATGAGCAAACTAACAGGCCTTAAAGACCACAGGCAGATTGGCCAAGAGCTTGATCTTTTTTCTTTTAACGAACTTGCCCCAGGAGCTGTACTTTGGTACCCCAAAGGATGGACCATATATAGACTTCTTCAAGATTTTATAAGACAAATGCTTTCCCAAGAAGGGTATTTAGAGATCTCAACGCCTGTTATGGTAAAAAGCGATTTGTTTAAAGAATCTGGACATTGGGATTTTTATAACGAAAACATGTTTAATCTTAAAGTAGATAAAGAAAACTATTCCCTAAAGCCAATGAATTGCCCCGAAGCATCCCTTATCTATAAAACAAAAACCAGAAGCTATCAAGATTTACCAATTAGATTTTCCGAGTTTGGTATTTTACACCGCAACGAAGTCTCTGGTGTTTTGGGAGGATTATTTCGAGTCCGTCAATTTACTATTGATGATGCGCATCATTTTGTAAGACCAGACCAAATCCAAGACGAGATACATAAATTAATTCTATTGGTGGTTGATTTCTATAAACAGCTTAATTTTATGCCCGAATTTTATTTTGCAACAAAACCCGACAAAGCAATGGGGGATCCAAAGTTGTGGGAAAAAGCGGAAAATGATTTAGAAATAGCGTTAAAAAACGCAAAAGTTAAATATGGTATGAAAGAAAAAGATGGTGCGTTTTATGGTCCAAAAATTGATATCCACATAAAAGACTCACAAAATAGAGACTGGCAATTAGCAACCATTCAACTCGACTTTCAAATTCCAGAGAGGCTAAAACTTGAATATATAGATGCAGATGGAAAAGCAAAACGACCTGTTATTATTCATCGAGCAATCACAGGCTCTCTTGAACGTTTCATTGCAATTCTAACGGAGCATTATCAAGGCGCATTTCCTCTCTGGCTATCTCCTGTTCAAAGCGTAATAATTCCTGTTGCCGATCGGCACGCTGAATATGCTAGTTCAATAGTTGAGGCTATTAAACTAGAAGGGGTTAGGGCGGAACTTGATGATCGAAAAGAAACTGTCTCTAGCAAAATTCGAGATGCTACTTTACAAAAAGTTCCTTATATAGGTATAATAGGAGACAGGGAAGTTAAAAGTTCAAAGTTAAAAGTTAAAAGTTACGAAGATAGATTAATTTCGATTAGAACTAGAGGCGGAAAGGATTTGGGGCAATTAAGACTTTCTCAATTTTTAAATAAATTAAAAGAAGAAATTGATAAGAAGATTTAAGAAAAAACAAGAAAACAGAAAGTTTTATAGAGTTAACGAGCGAATTTTTGCTCATACACTTCGTGTTTTGGATAGCAACGGCAGACAAATTAGAGTAATGTCCAAATTTGATGCTCTAAAGTTAGCACAAGAACAAGCAGTTGATCTTGTAGAGATTGCGCCGATGGCAAAACCACCGGTGGCAAAATTAATCGACTTTAAAAAATTCTTATACCAAGAGGCAAAAAAGAAAAAGGAAGAAAAGAAAAAAGCAAAAGTTTCCGAAACAAAAGAGATAAGACTTGGACCCTTTATGAACGATCATGATGTTGCGATCATGATCAAAAAGGGAAGAACATTTTTAGAAAATAACGACAAATTAAGATTGGTAGTAAAATTCATTGGACGCGAAATAACGCATCCGGAATTTGGACAAAGAATAATACAAAAGGCAATTACAGGGTTTTCTGACGTCTCAAAGATAGAAAGAGAACCGCATTTTGAAGGAAGAAGCCTAATTGCAATATTATCGCCGGAAAAGTCTTCCAAAGGAAAATCTAAGGATAAAAAATATGAAGAAAAAAATCAAAAAATCAGTAGCAAGGCGGTTTAAGGTCACCAAAACTGGAAAAGTTATTTTTTCTCACCAGTACAAATCTCATCTAAAACTGCACAAATCAAAAAGAAGACAAAGACGCCAAAAAGAACCAGGAATGCTCAAGGGAAAATTTGCAAGAAAGGTAAAACAGATGCTGGGATATGCTTAAAAACAAACGCTAATTTTCAATTCGAAATTTTCAATTTTCAATGAAACCACGAAATATTAAATATAAAATAGTAAATATTAAAAATACAAATCAAAAATCAAATATTTTTAATATTTTATCTGTATATTTGATATCTAATTTTTGATATTTGATATATCGTATTATGGCTCGCATTAAAAGGGGAATTGTCTCCCGAAGAAAACATAAAAAAGTACTAAAACAAGCAAAGGGCTATTTGGCTCTTAAAAGTAGAGCTGTAAGAAAAGCAAAAGAAGCTGTGCTTCATGCGGGGCAGTATGCTTACCATGGAAGAAAACTCAAGAAAAGAGATTTTCGACAACTTTGGATAACCAGAATTTCCCAAGCAGTAAAACAAGAAGGATTATCTTACAGCGTTTTTATCAATAAATTAAAAAAGGCCAAGATTGAGCTTGATCGAAAAATTCTGGCTGATCTGGTCGTCAACGATCCTACAGTCTTCAAAACCATTGTTGCAGAAACCAAGAAAACTTAACATCATAGACTCACATTTTTATTCCTTCGCTAAGCAGATTTTTTTGTTTGCACAGGTTGTTTGAGTCAATCAGTTATGTTATTCTTAGTGTATGGAGGAAGAGTTGATGCAAATTAGAAACTTCCAACTCGTGTTATAATAGAGTAAATTTATATGAAAAACATTGAAATTATCATTCGTAGCATCCAAAAAGCCTTAAAAAAGGAGCCAGGAGTTTTGGCTGCTTATATATTTGGTTCTTATGTCAAAGAAACTCACAATAGAGAGAGCGACTTTGATATCGCCGTTGTTGTAGAAAATAAGAGACTGACAACAGAAAACACTGTTTACGAATTGCTCAAAGATATACCTTTCCCAAAAGATCCTGATATTTCTATTGTAGACAAAGCATCTTCTCCTATTTTTCTTTTTCAAATAATTAAGTCTGGTATAAGAGCCTATGCTAAAAATGAGAATAAAGCCAATGCTTTTGAAGCATATGTTTTAAGATATTATTATGACACACAACATTTAAGAAATATTTACAATTATTACTTAAAAGAAAAATTTTCGCAAAAACAATATGCCAATAGATAAAGAGCTAATCTATAAAAAAGATGTTGTAGGTCTTAGGCATTTTGGGACTCAAATTTTAGAATACTTAAAAAGGGCATCTTGATCATCATGGAAGAAAACTTAATGCAAATTAAAAATTCTGCGGTTGCATTTATTTTAGAAGCAGAAGATTTAAAAACACTTGAAGAAATAAGACTGCAATTTTTGGGCAGAAGCGGGAAGTTGACTTTGGCAATAAAAGAAATAGGCAAACTACCTAAAAGCGAGCGTCCAGAAGTAGGCAAACTTGCAAATGAAGTTAAAAAAGCAATCGAAGAAACCCTAGAAAACAAAATCTCAAATCTCAAATCTCAAATCTCAAATCTGCAGAGAGAAAGAATTGATACGAGCGCACCTGGAATTAAACCTAATATCGGGCATTTACATCCGATGAGCCAGATACTATACGAAGTTGTTGACGTTTTTAAATCCCTAGGCTACCAAGCTGCAGATGGGCCAGAAATTGAAACTGACTATTATAACTTTGAGGCTTTAAATATACCCAAAGACCATCCAGCAAGAGATACCCAACAAACACTTTATCTTGATACTCGAAATAGCAAGGTAACGCCTGGAGAGATAATTTTAAGAACTCAAACATCTGCAATGCAGGCAAGAGCCATGGAGAAAATAACTCCCCCTGTTCGAGTAATTGTACCTGGAAAAAATTTTAGATACGAACAAGTGGACGCGTCGCACGGATTTGAATTTTGGCAAGTGGAAGGATTTTTAGTTGATAAAAACGTACGCCTTACCGATCTTTTTGGAACAATTGACTATATTTTAAGAAAACTCATGGGGCAGAATATAAAATTAAAATTTGCAACTACCAACTTTCCTTTTGTCGAACCAGGCGTTGATACTTATATCGAGTGCACAGTTTGTAAAGGAAAAGGCTGTGGCTTCTGTAAACAACAGGGGTGGAGCGAGATAATGCCTGCTGGCATGATCCACCCCAATGTACTAAAGGCTGTTGGATATGATCCACGCAAGCTCTCTGGATTTGCTTTTGCAATTGGACTTTCTCGTTTGGTAACACTTCGCTACCAGATGGATGATTTAAGACTTTTGACAAATCCGGACTTACGAATCCTTGAACAGTTTTAGTCGTATGTCATCCTGAACTTGTTTCAGGATCTTGTCCATGAAGAAACGAGATGCCGAAATAAATTCGGCATGACAAGAAAGAAAAACTTATGTTAGCACCACTTTCTTGGCTTAAAGATTACATTAATATAACTCTAACTCCTAAAGAATTAGGAGAGCGTCTTACCGAAGTTGGAGTGACCACAGAAAGAATAACCAAAACAAATGACGATGTTATTTTTGAGTTTGAAATTACTCCAAACCGCCCAGATCTTTTATCAGTCTTGGGAATCGCCAGAGAAATTGCCGCTATTGAAGGGGGGAAAATCAAATATCCAAAAAATTTTACAAGGAGTCTCCTTCGCGAAGGAGACTCCTTTGCGCGGCTTAAGCCAAAAAAAATATTACCTCTTCAAATTAGAACACACCTGCAAATCAATCCCAGATTTACAGGAATTATCATAGATGGAATAACTGTAAAAGAATCGCCTACATGGCTAAAAGAACGGTTGATGAAAATTAGACAAAGGACTATCAACAATATCGTAGATATAACCAATTATGTAATGTTTGAGCTTGGCAATCCAATACATGCTTTTGATTACAACAAGATAAAAGGCAACGTAATGCATGTTGAGCAGGCAAAGGGCGGTGAATTGTTTAAAAGCGTTGATGGAATTTCCTATCGCTTGCCAAAAGGCGCTGTAATAATTCGCGATAACGAAAATATTATTGATCTTTGCGGTATTAAAGGTGGATTAAATAGCGGCACATTCAAAGATACCAAAACTATTTTTATTAGAGTTCCCGTTGAAGACCCAATTCTTATAAGGCGAGCTTCTCAAGCATTGGGACTGCGATCCGAAGCCTCAAGCATTTTCGAAAGAGGAGTAAACGCTGGTGGAACCATAGAAGCCCTCAAAAGGTGCATTGATTTAATCTCAAAATTTGCTGGCGGAGAAATCGCAAGTAATTTATACGATATTAAAAAATCTGATTTTAAACCTTGGAAGGTAAAAGTGAGTACCGAAAGATTAAATAAGATTCTTGGAATCGAAATTCCAGAGAAAAAAGTACTCTCTATTTTAGAATCTTTGAACCTAAATCCATTCCTCAAACAATCTAACCGTCACCTCGGAGGTGGCAGGCTGAATGGAAGTGAAGCCATGACTCCTCCGAGGTGGAATCATAAAGAAATCGAATGCACCATCCCCACCTACAGAAACGACCTTAAAATCGAAGAAGATCTCATAGAAGAAGTCGCAAGAATTTATGGGTACAACAACTTTCCAAAAACTATACCAATTGGACAAATTCCAACAAAATTAATCCCTTATTTTAAAGACTATAGAGTTGACGAAAAAGTAAAAAATATTTTAAAAGCAGCAGGATTCTCGGAAGTCTATACATATAGTTTAATTAGCGAAAAGGATTTAGTCGATATTGGATTAAAACCAGAAAATACTTTAAGAGTTGACAATCCAGTAAGCCGGGAATTTGAATATCTTCGTCCTACCTTAAAAATAAATC
>CAZPZA010000038.1:0-7372 GCA_964590985.1 uncultured Gammaproteobacteria bacterium | reverse complement strand
GCTGCGGAGCCTGGATTCGAACCAGAATAAACGGAGCCAAAGTCCGTTGTCCTACCATTAGACGACTCCGCAATCAATGATATGATGGATGCATAGATTATAACATATGCTCTCTTTCTTCACAGTTCTTGGTTTTGGATTTTTGCTGGGACTAAGACACGCGACAGATACCGATCATGTTGTTGCTGTAACTACCCTTTTAGGCAACCGTGGAAAAATCCACCATTCTGCCCTGGTTGGAATCTTGTGGGGCTTAGGACACTCTATAACTGTAACTCTTGTGGCAATTCCTATTATATTTTACTCATTTGTAGTTCCTCCAAGACTGGGACTTGTTCTTGAGTTTATTGTTGGGATAATGCTTGTGCTATTGGGAGCTATCACGATATATGGAAAAACAGAAAAGATTTCAAAATATTTCACTTCCTTGACCATACACAAACATGCACACAAGGCTATACCTGGATCTAATCACTCGCATTTTCATCTTCATATTCCTAATTTTTTAAATCAAAGCGTCCATCATATTGGAGTTTTCCAAACTATTCGACCAATCCTCGTGGGACTTGTACACGGGCTGGCAGGAAGCGCAGCGGTAACGCTTTTGTTTCTATCAACCGTAAAAAATCCAATACTCGGAGCGTTATATCTTTTTATCTTTCACTTTGGAGTAATATTTGGAATGATGATTATTACGGTATTTTTGGGCACCTCGATTGTTCTTATAAAAAGAAAAAGCAAAAGCCTACATCAATATTTAATAACTGCCTCGGGGCTCTTAAGTCTTACTCTGGGATTGTATATTATATACGAAACTGGAATGCTATTGCTTATGTTGTAATAAATACCAACAAAATAAGCTCGATGAGCAATAACCTCAATGAATAGGGCTACAACAATAACTTATAGCGGACTTTACAATTATCTTTACAAAAACCTTTACAATCGTATTTTAGTCTTACCTTTACATATATCTTTACATATATATTGACAATTGAGCTGTGTTATAGTATAATAAACGGATATGTTTGAGCCTAAGTTTAGCTTCACGCCAAAGATGGTCAATGAGCTAGGCACCATAGAAAGAATTTATGGTCAACTTCTAGGAGAGAAGTTAATTCCTTCTCTTGCCCTCAAGCTTTCCCAAGAAAACCAAGTCCTTGCCACGCACCACTCAACAAGCATCGAGGGAAATCCACTGTCCCCACAAGACGTGACGAATATCGTGCTTGGTGACCAAATCCCTGTTACAAAGTCGGAAAAAGAGGTAAAAAATTATTTTACAGTGCTAAACAGAATTGCAATTCTGGCAAAAAAGCACGAACCAATAACCACAGATCTCACCCTAAAACTTCATCTAGACCTTATGCTTGGACTTGATAAAGATAGTATAGGTAAGTTTCGTGACGGACCAGTTTTCGTCGGACATAAAACAAAGATTGAAGTTGTGGTCAAACACAACCCTCCATTCCATAGCGTCAAAGAGATTGAAAAAGCCTTAAAAGATATATACGAATGGCTTGCCAAAAAAGATGAGCTTCATCCTTTGATAAAGGGAGGAATATTCCATCATGAATTTGCCTATATCCATCCATTCTTTGACGGCAACGGCAGGCTCGCAAGGCTACTTACTACTTACTACTTACTACTAAACAACTACGAAGTAACTAAATATTTTGTCCTGGACGATTTCTACGATATAGACCGGCAACTTTATTCAGATAGCCTCCATTCCGCAGATAAAGGCGACAAAACACAATGGCTTGAATATTTCTTGGAGGGAATTGTAGTTTCTCTTCAGGGAGCAATTGCTCGAATAAATGATCTTAAACAAACAAATCTTGAAGAGATAAAAGGAGAGAAAAGAACAATAGTAACCTCCAGAGAAGAAGAGGTGTTGCAAATTGTATTGGACAAAAAAGCGATTAAAACTTCAGATGTTCAAGTGGCTCTTAACGTTACCCGCCAACAAGCCCATGCACTTCTACATTCACTGGTTAAAAAGGGGCTGCTTCAAAAATTCGGCAAAACCAAAACCAGCTATTACAAACTGGCTCCGCATCGTTCTTCAGGTTAAAAACAGTAAATTAAAGACAGTAGGGAACAGTAGAGGGTCGAAACAAGATTTTAACCATTAACTTCATTAACTTATCGTCTTATTCTTGCCATGGCATAAATAACACGATAAAATAAAAACAACAGTGACAAATACTAGAAAGTACAAATATTACTTCAAAAAGCCAAAGTCCGAAATAGTAAAAGATGTTTTTTCTTTGTTGCTTACTGGAGGAGCTATCATTATAGCAGCAAATTCTCCCTATTTTGTACAAAATGTTATAAAAAGATACGAAAAGTGGAAAAAATATCCAAAGAGTAAAGTGTCTGACACATTTTATCGTCTTAGACAACAAGGGCTTATAGATATTAAAATGGTCAATCACCAAATTTATATTTCTCTTACGGAAGAGGGAAGAAAACGAGCGGGAATTCACCAAATAGATAAACTTAAACTTGCGCGTCCAAAGCAATGGGACAGGAAATGGCGTCTTCTTATCTTTGATATTCCACAAGAAAGAAAAATTTATCGAGAAGCATTGAGGGGAAAGCTAAAAGAGCTAGGATTCTTCCAGCTTCAAAAAAGCGTATGGGCTTATCCCTTTGAATGCAGGGCGGAAGTTGAGCTTTTACAAGATTTTTTTGGATTATCTCACAACGAAATGCGCCTAATCATAGCCGAAAACATTGGAGACGATAGAGATTTGCGACAAGAATTTGATCTCTAAACTATCTGCTTAATTCAGCCATGGCAAGAATAGCACGATAGTCAACATTCGAAATTGGATTGGTTTATCAACACTTAATATGACTCATCAATGCCACAAAGACTGATCCAACTTGGAAAGACCCAAAACGTCTGGTCTATAAAGTAAATTTAACCTTTAACTCATCGTCTTAATTAAGCCATGGCATAAATAGCACGACAGAAAATGGTTATAATTTAGAGCGACAATGAAAACCTATTCTCTGTTATAAAGACCAATTAATTCTGCCTTATCAATAATGTGGCCCTCCATTTTTTCCTCAACCATTGCTTTGGTTGCGTTTTTAGGAAGATCCAAAGTTGTGTGGAGCGCATATAGTTTGAAGAAATAGCGATGAGTCCCAGATGGAGGACAGGGGCCACCATAACCTGGTTTTCCAAAATCAGTCATTCCTTCAGTTCCACCTTCTGGAAGACTGTCTTCTTCTACCTCTGTAACCTCTGGATTTATGCTATAAACAACCCAATGTACCCAAGTTTTCCCTGATGCATCTGGATCGTCAACGATTAATACTAAACTTTTAGCATTCTCTGGCACATCTACAAATTCAAGCGGTGGGTTTATATTGTCTCCATCGCAAGTATACTTGCTAGGAATTTTTGCATTGTGATCAAAAGCTAAACTTGTGATTTTCATAGCTGTAATTTTATCTGCTTTCTGTTCTACCTTGCCCTCTGGGACACCTGTTGCTATTGTATTATTTTTGTTATTTTTTGCAAGAAGAAAAATAGCAATGCTTGCAATGATTATAACAATTAAAATTAAAATGGCTTTTTGCATATTGAGCGTTTGACGCGTTGAGCGGTGGACCGGATTTGAACCGGCGACCTTCTCGTTGGCAACGAGACGTTCTACCACTGAACTACCACCGCATCTCGCTTATGCTCGAAGTAAACTTATCTGTCAGCTTCTGCTTCGAACAAAATAAGATGTGCCGAAGCGGTGAATCGAACACCGATAACGTGTTCTTCAGACACGCGCCTTGACCACATTGGCAACTTCGGCCTAGTGGGCCCCAGAGGACTCGAACCTCTAACATCTACAGTGTAAATGTAGCGCTCTACCAACTGAGCTAGGAGCCCCGTGCTGAGGACAGGACTTGAACCTGCACGCCTTTTTAAAGGGCGCAGCCCCCTCAAGGCTGTGTGTCTGCCAATTCCACCACCTCAGCGTTCAACTTTTTAGATCGCTTTCTATTTTAGCACAAATTGTGCCGAAGAGAGGACTCGAACCTCCACGAGCCTGCGCTCATAACGTTCTGAACGTTACGTGTATACCATTTCACCACTTCGGCTTAAAAAATTCTAAACCTCATTCTACCAAAACCTAAAAAGCTTGACAACTTTTGCAAAATATGTAAGTATAATTATATTCATGGGAAAGATAATACTGCTCATTTCTTTCTTTTTTGCAACACCTTTGTTTATTCTAACCAGCATTCTTTACTACTTTTACCTATCTTACCATCAAGCACTAACCGCTCATGCTTCTAATAACTCCTTTGCTTCTGTAGCATTTGCAGTATCACGAGCTTTTGAAACTATTGAAAACCAGATTCAAGAAGAAAAGAAAATAAAAACAGAAATTGTTCGCCAATTCTTTGCCAAATACAATTCGCCTCTTGAGCCTTTTGCTCAAGACGTTATAGATGCTGCCAATATGCACAATCTCGATTATCGCTTAATTCCGTCTATTGCAATGCAAGAATCAAATCTTTGCAAAAAAATTCCCACTGATTCTCACAACTGCTTCGGATTTGGCATATATGCAAACAGAATAGTAAGATTCAATGACTATAAAGAGGCAATTTATACAGTAAGCAAAACTCTAGCTAACAATTATATTGCCAAGGGTTTAGAAACTCCAGAGGAAATCATGATTAAATATACTCCTTCCAATACTGGAGATTGGGCAAGAAACGTCAACCACTTCATGAACCTCATTAATTAAATCCTATAGAACTTGCCGTAAATTAATCAAAGGACTACTAATCGATACTTTATTCCTTATCCTAATGGGACTTGACAAACCTATAGTTATATGGTAGAATCCCTTTCTAGATCCTAAGGTATGCCTTTCCAAAAGCATACGTTAGGATTTTTTGTTGCCTAGGTATTTTGCCTAGGCAACAACCCGCCGATAATCGCTCCGTGAACTCCGCTAAAGGCGGACAGGCTTGAAAAGGCGAACGGTAAGATTAGGCGGGCGATATACATTTATGGCTATATTTTTTAAGCAAGTGTTTATTTTTTTTGTTTTAATACTTTTCGTCTTAATCTATCCTAGGCACACTAATGGTATAGAACGTCTCTCTCGTGGTTCTGCCCAGCTTCAACCTGGTTCACTTACAAAGGAGAATGACATTCGAGTTAAGATTTTAAGAGATTACTTGAATCAATACTTTTCGCCTCTTTCTGCCAATGCTAAAGATTTTGTGGAATACGCAGATGCGTTTAACTTGGACTGGAGGTTGGTTGCGTCAATTTCTGGTGTTGAATCAACTTTTGGAAAATTTATACCCAACAACTCTTATAACGCTTGGGGATGGGGAGTATATGGAAACAATGTAATTCTATTCTCCTCATGGCGCGAAGGAATAGAAACCGTATCACGTGGCCTTCGCGAAAACTACCTAAACAAAATTGGCTCTGATAACATATATCGTATTGGGCGATGGTATGCAGCCTCTCCGAGATGGGCAGCAAATGTTGAGTTCTTTATGAATAAAATTGCAGAATTTCAGTCAGACAAAGCAACATACAACCTTTCCATTTCCCTCTAAATTATGTATAATGGTTTTGCCACTGCCCAGATGGCGAAATGGTAGACGCGATAGGTTTAGGACCTATTGACGGTAACGTTGTGGGAGTTCGAGTCTCCCTCTGGGCACTAAGCAGTTTGGATTTTTCTTCCAATCAACAATCCTACCATAAATGCTATAACAATTCCTGCCAAAGAACCTATAATTAGTGGTTTATTCGATGTTTCTATGCCTACTTTTGGGGTAAAAGGCGCTCGAGAAAGATTGATAAGATATTTATTTTCTACCACTCTCTGATCCCCAGCATTTGCAAAGATAGAGGAAGAAAAAACAATGGCAAACACAACAAGAGTTGTCAAAATTTTTATCAAGACATTCATGAAATTATACGCCGCAATTCGAGCCGCTTTTGTCCTGCGGAATAAGACCAAGCTTTTTTATTTCGCTGTCAACATTTGCCAACCAACCACCTATACTCGAAAAATCTTTATCCATCACTAATTTCGGGTCAACGTCTTCCCAATCAACATTCTTGACTGCTTTGAAATAAAGTGCGGTCTGAATGTAGTTGTGTGGAAACCAAAAAGAGTTAAACAACGATTTACCGCTGATGGGGCTTTCTTTGTTTGACGACATGTAATTCGTAAGACCAAGCGGCCACAAGAGATTCACATAGTAGTTTGCGTTTTCTCGCGTAAGTAGTATCGGGTGTGATGTTGATTTATCAAGCACACCTTTTAACTCAGCGGGTAGACTGCTATTGCTTTTGTAAATCGCCAAGAATCTATCGCGGTCAATCACGCCGTTTTGCGCCAACCTTACCACGCTGTCCCCAAGCGCGATTTTGCTTTGAAACCCTTTTTCTGGCAAAACTTTTGCGGTTACTTCGTCAATAAGCTGATTGCCAGTTTGAGAAACATTCGCGTTATAGAGCGTATTATCATCGGGATTAACAATTTTCTTGCCCAATATCTTTGCAATAATCGGTTCGGTCTTGAGCATATCCCAACCAACTAGAGATAAAATGATAACAGCCGCAAACAACCCTAAAAGCCATGGTCTATCCGATTTCTTAAAAGTATGGTCTTTGGGAACAGGACAATTGTCATCCCCACACTCCAGTTTTTTCAAATCTTTTCTTATTAACCAAATCGGCAACGCCAGAAAACCGAAAGACAACGCTTTGAGCTCAAGCCCAGCCAGCGGAAACGCCGCAAGACCTCCGGCGCGATACCAATCGCGGAAAGAAGTGTTGAACCGCACACAGGACAAGCTGAAGCGGCAATGCCGACGATGGAGCCGAGACCACTTGCGGCCCCGCCTCCGCTAAAGCTGCCTCCTTCGCCGACCTGCGCTTCGCCGAAGGCTTCGGCAAGGCGAGAGCGGCTGCGAAGGCCGAGTCGGCGGGCAAAGCCGAATTTTCTCCAACGATAGACAAGAAGCGAGACATTAACGCCAAAGAGAATTATCGCCCCGAAAGTAAGAACCACATACGGCCAGAAATAGAACGGTGTATCGTAGGTATTCGTGATGACATTGGTAATTGCCGAGTCAAGACGGAGCACCCAGTAGAGCACGACGAAAAACGTCAAAGACGAAACAACACCTATCAAGCCATAAAAAAGCTTGGCGATAAACTTGCGATCTTCTTCGCTTAACTTTTTATCTTGTTGTTGACCAATTCGACTTTGCTCATGGTTAATCCTGAGCTTGTCGAACGATCGAATTGGTTTAACCATAATTGTTAAATTATACGATAATGATTGCCTCTACTTTCAATAAAAGCGAG
>CAZPZA010000037.1:2921-7385 GCA_964590985.1 uncultured Gammaproteobacteria bacterium | reverse complement strand
TTGCTTGGCAGGAAGGACATAAGTTGGTAGTTCTTGTCTATAAAATAACTAAAGATTTTCCACCAGAAGAACGATACTGCTTGGTTGATCAGATGAGAAGAGCGGTGGTTTCTTTTACCTCAAATATAGCTGAAGGGTTTAGTAGAAGGTCTGTCAAAGAAAAGTACCAGTTTTATTCTACCTCAAAAGGCTCCATGGCAGAATTGAAAAATCTATTATTGATTGCAAGGGACGTTGGTTATATAAGTCAAGAAGTTTTTAGTAAGGCAGCTAAGCAATCCGTGGTTGCAAATAAGTTATTGACAGGTCTTCTACAAGCGACTCGTCTTAAAAGTTATGAATCCTGAACTCTTTTATTCCTCGTTCTTATTCTGTATTCAATATACTATATTCAATATTCCATTATGCGAGTAGCTATAGTCCACGATTATATTAAGGAATATGGTGGCGCTGAAAGAGTTTTGGAGGCGTTGCATGAGATTTGGCCAGATGCGCCGATCTTTACTACAGTGTATCTTCCAGAATTTTTAGGGCCGCACAAAGAAAAGTTCAAAGATTGGGACATACGCACGTCATTTTTGCAATACATACCCTTTAAAGAAAAACTTATAAGCCCATTTAGAATTATAGCACCGTTTGTGTTCAAAATGTTTGATTTATCTCAATTTGACGTAGTTATTGTATCTGCAACGGGGGCATATACGCCAAATACCATTCGATGTCATCCTGAACTAGTTTCAGGATGTAATTCTTCAGGAAACGAGATGCCGAAACAAGTTCGGCATGACATTGGGAATGGACCAATTCATATTTGTTATTGTCATACTCCGCCACGCTACCTTTATGGCTATGCCACAGCAAGAGATTGGAAAAAAAATATTATTTTTAGAGCGATTGGGGAGATTGGGAACCATTTTTTGCGTCTTGTTGATTATAAATCAGCGCAAAATAATGTAGATTATTTTATTGCTAATTCAAAGAATGTGGCAGAGAGGATTAAGAAGTTTTACAGGCGAAGTGCTACTGTCATATATCCACCCATTGATGTTGACAGTAGCATGTATCATGTATTAAGTAGTAAGTATAAAAAGGATACAAAATACATACTACATAATACTGGCTACTACTTGGCCGGTGGTCGCCTCGCGCGGCCAAAGCATATTGACCTTATTGTTCGAGCTTGCCAAGAACTTAAGGTACCGCTTAAGGTGTTTGGGAAGGGATTTGCAGGATACGATCAGGAATTCAAAATTCAAAATTCAAAATTCAAAATTACAAGTCAAAACTCAAAAGTAGATTTCGTAGGAGAAGTGAGCGATGAGGAGAAGTTAGAGCTGATGAGAAATGCCAAAGCCTATATTTTTGCCTCGGAGGATGAGGATTTTGGAATTACGCCTCTTGAGGCAATGGGAGTTGGAACACCAGTAATTGTATATAGGTCAGGAGGAGTAGTAGAATCTGTTATTGATGAAAAAACTGGTTTATTTTTTGACGAATTAACCGTTGAGGGTTTGAAAAGAGCAATTCAGCAATTTAACAATTTAACAATTAACCCACCTGATTGTATTAAACAAGCGCAAAAGTTTTCCAAAGAGAATTTTAAAAAAGAAATAAAAAAGTTTGTATATGAGAAATTTGGGGATGCCAGACGTTCTTAAAAATACAGAGTTTTTAAAGCTTTGGGGAAATCAGGTTTTACTTCAAGTTGGGCTTAACATGTGTAATTACACGGCTCTTCTTATTATTGCTAATAGAACTCACTCTGTTTTTGCCCAAAGTATGTTTTTTGCAGCATTAACTCTTCCTGCTTTTGCTGTCGGTTTGATAGCAGGGCCACTGGTTGACATGGTAGATAGGAAACGCATAATGCTTGTTGCCAACTTTTTTCTATCTCTGTTATTTTTGGCTTATATTTTTTCGCTTGGAGAAATTTTTCTTATTATGCTTATTGCGTTTCTGACTTCTGTAGCAGCCAGATTCTTTATCCCTGCAGAGATAGCAACCATACCTCTTATAGTTGAGAAAAAAATCTTGGATCAGGCAAATGCTCTTTTTCTTTTTACTCTTATGGGCTCTGTGCTTTTGGGATATTTTATTACAGGACCAATTATTCATACTTTTGGGGGTTTAGGAACAAAAGGGGAGCTTGTACCATTTTTTATCGCAAGCCCTATTCTGGCTATTGCTTTTTTCCTCATCTTAAAACTTAAAAAAGTTGAATTTGTTAAACCAGACCTTCTGGCTAAATCGTTTCTTATAAACGCTTTGCTGTTGTTTTTTCAGGCAATTAGAGTAATTAAGAAAGATAACAGAATTTCTTTGCCAATACTCCTTTTGGTTTTTGTAGAACTAATAGTAGGGATTTTAAGCATTTCGCTTTTAGAGTACGTAAGAGTATATTTGCGTTTGCCTTTGACATCGATAAGCGTTGTCTTGATTACGCCTTTAATAATAGGTCTTGTAGTTGGCGCATTAGTTCTTGGGGAAGTTAAAAAAAGATATGGAGTGCGTTTTTCGACGTATTTGTCATGCATTGGAATTGGTCTTTTGTTTTTGATTTTAGGAGCCGTACCTCTTGTTAGGGAAACATGGCTTTCCATAATGCTTTTAAGAGTTGTAACAATTATCTCGGCCTTTATTTTTGGGGTTTTGATAGTTTTTGTGTCAGTGCAGTCAAGAACAGTTCTTCAGACCCATACCAGAATCCAAATGCAGGGAAGAATATTTTCTTTTCTTGATATTCTAATAGCGCTTTCTATTCCTGTACCAATTTTAACTTTGGGATTTTTTGCAGACAAACTAAGCGTTTTGGCGACCCTTATATTTATGGGAGCACTAATTATTTTGGCAACTTATGTTGGCAACAAAATAGTTTTTCGAAAAAACGTTTAGAAATGATCTGCAGTATATCACTACATAGTAGTATACTTTAGACGAATTGGAGGGGTTGAAATTGTATAAAATCTGATTTACTATGTTACTATGGCTTTCAAGAAGAAAGTAAAAATAAAGAAATTTGAACATACAGATTATTATTTTGATGACTGTGCTATCTGCCAATACGTAAAAGAAATGGAGGAGAAAGGCAGACCACAGACAGAGTCGGGATTAAAGACTGCATTTGAAAAGCAGAGACAAAAAGGCGCAGTTGTTGGAGGGAGTATATTTTGAGGAAGACGAGAAGAAAAATTGATGGTATAATTACTCTATGAGTAGCACTACAATCCCCAAAAAACTTCAGCCTATTTTGTGGTCTACAAATGTAGAGCTTTTGGATATACAAAAGCATAAAGGGTATATTATTCATCAGGTCTTGCTTTATGGAACTTTTGAGGAATTACAGTGGCTTTTTGATACCTACCCAAGAGACGAGATTATTAATACTTTTATAAATCAACCGAGCAGGATGTATTCAAAAAGCGCCTTTTACTTTATCAAAAACTTTATCTTAGGTCTCAAGCAGAAAAAACTTACCGAGGACGATTATGTCACTTCAATATCTGGACCGATTAGACAGCGAGCGGCAAGAAGTCTTTAAACAGCTTAAGCATTTCAGCCGTAGCTTTGTGCTAGCTGGCGGTACTGCAATTATGCTTCAGATAGGGCATAGAATGTCCTATGATTTTGACTGTTTTTCAGAAAAAAGTCTTCCGAAGAACTTATTGCGTGAAATAAAAAAAACATTTAGCAGATTTATTTTGCCAAGATTCCAAACTTCTGAATTAATAACTTTTTTGACACACAATGGTATTGAAGTAACATTTGTGTATCATCCTTATAGACCGCTTCGAAAGGTTGTTAAGACGGATTCACTATCGCTTTTTCACTTGGACGATCTTGCAGCCAACAAAGCGTATACAATTGGAAGACGCGGGCAATGGCGGGATTACGTTGATTTATTTTTCTTTTTGAAATGGCAATTGTACGATTTAGACACTATTAATGAATTCGCAAAAAAAAAGTTCCAAGGAGAGTTTAACGAAAAGCTCTTTTTGGAACAGCTGGTGTATTTTGATGATCTTATCATAGCAGAGACAGTTTTTCTCAAAGAGTCATATAAAGAGCAAGAAATAAAGGAATTTTTAGAAAAACAAGTAGAAGAATATGTTAGAAAGAGGCTTCATTAAATAGACTTATGCCAGAATTGCCAGAGGTAGAGACTATAAGACTAGGTTTACAAAGATATATTGTTGGGAAGAAAATAGAGGGTGTTGAGGTGAGGCTACCTAAGATTGTTAGTGGAGATCCTAAAAATATTATTGGTGCAAAGGTAGTTGATGTTAGACGGTTTGGGAAAGGGTTGGTAACTGATTTAGATAATGGGTATTCAATAGCAATACATATAAAGCTGACAGGACAACTTATTTATAAGGGGACAGAGGCGGCAAAGGAGACAGAGGAGACAAAGGTGTCGATAGATAAAATTGGGGGAGAGTTGCCGAATAAGTGGACACACGTGATATT
>CAZPZA010000037.1:0-2821 GCA_964590985.1 uncultured Gammaproteobacteria bacterium | reverse complement strand
CATTCTTTAAAGAACTCGGCCCCGAGTTCCTTAACAATTTAACAATAAAACAATTTAGCAATATTGTTTCTTCTTCGAATTCTTTAATAAAACCTCTCCTTATGGATCAGAAAAAGATGAGTGGAATAGGAAATATTTACGCTAATGATGCGTTGTTCGAAGCCCGTATTGATCCTCGGCGAAAAGCCAAAGATTTATCAGACACAGAAATAGAAACACTATATAATGCGATCTTAAAAGTTTTGAAAGATGGGTTAAAATACGGAGGAGCAACAGAGATTAATTTTGTAAATGTTTTAGGGCAAGAAGGGGGCTATCAAGATCACTTTTTGGTTTACGGGAGAGAAAAACAGCCATGCAGAGTTTGCAAAACTCCTATTCAAAAAATAAAATTGGGTGGCCGGGGAACCTATTTTTGTCCCAAATGCCAAAAATAAATATTGACAAATCCTCAAAATATATGTTATACATTAAGCATATGATTAGAACGCAAGTTTATTTACCAAAAGTTCTATATAACGAAGTTCAACTAGTAGCACAGGGCGAAAAGAAAGCTAGAGCTGCTGTCATTCGTGAATTATTAGAGCAAGGGATTGCTCAAAAAAAGAAACAAAGGACAGCAGGTGAAGCATTGTTGGAGCTAGCAAGACTTGGTAAAAGATTAAATCTTAAAGGCCCTAAAGATCTTTCTATTAACCACGACAAATATTACGAGGAGATATGAATTATCAAGTTGTTGCAGATTCAAGCGCTTTCTTCTCCCTTGTTATCAAAAAAGACCGAAGCCACAAGAGAGCTAATTCGACTATTAAGGAAATAATAAAAAGTAATGCTTCAGTTATAGTTCCAGGCGAAGTCTTCACTGAGCTAGTTAATATTTTAGGCAAGAAAGTAAACCATTCAGTTGCAACTAAGACTGGAAAAATGATTCTGAAACAATCAGGGTTCATAATAACAGAAACGACGGATTCTATTAGAAATAATGCATTCGAAAAATTCAAAAAGCAAGCTGAATCAGTTAGCTTTACCGATTGCTTAGTTATGGCATTTGCTGATTTTTATGAGACGAAAGAAATTTTTGGTTTTGATGAAACATTTCGGAAGAACGGATATATACGTATCGGGATAGACTAAAATGCCAGAGATAACAAAAAAAGAAAATCTAGTTATCCTTCCCGGTTGGACAAGAGACGAAAAATCATATAAAAAACTTATAGATAGCTCTCCTTCTAACTGGCAAGTATTTATCCCTTCCTACAAAGAACTTAAACCTTATAAAGGAGTTTCTGTTTTTAAAGAAAAATTTCTTTGGTGCTTAAAGAAAAATAACTTATCTAAAATTAATCTTCTGGGAGACTCTTTGGGTGGCGCGCTTGCGATTCATTTTGCCGCAAGCAATCCAGCAAAAATAAAAAAACTATTTCTTATTAGCTCAAAAGGACTTTACCAGCAAGAAAGCATTATTTCTGGAATTTTAGCTCTATATAGAAAACACGCGAAGCAAAAATTGTCCGACAACATGCAAGATTTTTTTAGAACAATAAACGATCCAATTTTGAATTTTCGTTTGGCTTTATTAGCACATTACTCAAACGTAAGGGAACAGGCTGAAAATATTAGAGTAGATACTTCTATCTTTTGGGGCGAAGACGACAAAATGGTCTCAGTCAGCGATGGTAAAAAACTTAAAGATCTAATACCAAATTCAAAACTATTTGTACTCAAAGGACTGGGGCACGATTGGATTTATGATAACCATGAGCATTTTTGGGACAAACAGTGACCGTTACCCCGCACCACAATGCCCCGCTCGTCAGAGCGTGGGTTCGGTGAAGATACGCGAAGCGAAGTCTCTAATGCCCCGACCGTAAGGTCGTGGGTGCGGGGTTTACATGGTATTGATTTTTTAGTACTTGCTATGTTAACATTATTACTAAGTTGCTTTCTTTATGGTAAAAAACCATTATAAAGATACAGTAGTTCTTAAGCTTGGAGGGTCTCTAATTGTCCCCGATGGAGGCCTTGATATTCCTTATATCAAAAAATTTTATACCTTTATTCGAAAACAAGTCGCCGAAAAAAAGAGGCGATTTTTTATTTTAATAGGAGGAGGAGTTTTGTCCAGGCATTATAGAGACGCAGGAGCAGAAATTACAGGGCACGAGCTCTTGGCAGAAGATTTAGATTGGCTTGGAATTCATGCCACAAGGCTTAATGCTCATCTTTTCCGAACTATTTTTAGAGACTTGGCTCATTCCAACATTATTAAAAAATACGAGTTTGTCCAAAAACCAGAAAAGCCTATTGTTATTGCCGCGGGATGGAAACCCGGCTGGTCTACAGATTACGACGCTGTAATTTTGGCGCAAGATTATAACATTAAAACTATTGTTAAGATGAGCAACACGGATTACGTCTACGATAAAGATCCAAATAAATACAAAGATGCCAAGCCATTTTCGAAGATTTCTTGGAAAGATTATCGCGCAATGGTAGGCGATAAGTGGCGTCCTGGACAACACGAGCCTTTTGATCCAGTTGCCGCAAAACTTGCTTCGGAGCTTGAGATTAGGGTTTTTTACCTCGATGGACACGACATTCAAAACGCAGAGAAAGCTATAGAGGGTGAAGGGTTTAGAGGGACGATAATTGAATAATCATTTATTGTCATTCCGAACTTACATAATTGTCATCCTGAACCATGTCCTGAACTTGTTTCATGGATTGTTTCAGGATCTAATTCTTCCAGAAACGAGATGCCGAAACGAGTTCGGCATGACATCCTGAGAATTCAGGATGAGAAATAAACAATGTATCTTAA
>CAZPZA010000036.1:0-7606 GCA_964590985.1 uncultured Gammaproteobacteria bacterium | reverse complement strand
GATTTTTCCAGCAGGAGCCTCAACCTCAATTTTATCTCCAACTTTTTTGCCAATAAGCACCTTGCCAAGAGGGGACTCGTGCGAGATTTTTTTCTCTTTTGGGTCTGCTTCCCATTCGCCCACTACTGTAAAAGTGTCTTTTTTTCCTTTGGCGTGAAGAGTTACTGTAGAACCTAGCTTTACTATTGTATGACTCGATGTGCCTTTAATAACTTCGGCATTTTTTAAAAGCTCTCCAAGCTCGTCTATTCTGCCGTCTATAAAAGATAACTCTTCTCTTGCCGCAGCATATTCTGCGTTCTCGGCAAGATCGCCCATGTTTCTAGCCTGCGTTACACGAGCCAAAACATCAGGCCGCTTAACATTTGATAGCTCCTTAAGCTCTTTTTTTAACTGCGCCAAACCCTCTTTTGTTAGATATATCTTTTTGTCATCCATTTGCATATTATTAAAACTAAAATAAAATCCCTCCAAAAATCAAAATTTGAGGGATAGCAATGGCAATATATATTAAAACAAAATTTTTGTCAATGACCCCTAGTACAGACAGAAAATTTGTTCACTATGCTATACGCTTTGTCTTTAGTTTCTTCTGAAACCTCAACCTTTACTATTCCTTCATTTGGCTGACCGTAGAAAATCGCAGAATTAAGAGGAGACACCAAAATTAGCGGCAAAACCGAAAGATCTTCTTCTCCTTCTATTAAGATAACTTTTTGCTTATCTTTTGGGTATCTGAAAAGATTTGATGCTACTTGGAATAGATCAGCAGTTAAATAACCTGAAGGATTATTTGCTTTAACAACTTCTTCTTTGCCCAAAAAACCAAGATCGTGAATGCTAGAAAATATCCTTTTTCTTGCAACACGAAAGTCTATAATAGAAATATCTTGCCTAAAACCAAGCCTATTAAAAGTGGATGTGGCAACATCTCCAACTGTTATTAAATGCGAATATTTTAAGCTTTTGATGTTCTTTTCGTTTCTAATCAACTCGCCAAAAGGTTTTTTAAGTTTTCTTCTCAAAGTCTTGGTTATTTTTAAATTATGTTTTAGCCACAATGGATACAGATAAGGTTTACCCTCTCTATCCATTGTACCGTTCCTTATCTTTGATGAAGAAATATATTCGTTATTGTTATTTTTGACTAATGGAAAAGTCTTAACAACTAATGGATACTTTTTGTGTTCTTGTCTTTCAAGATTTATCTTTTTAGCATTCTCTATTGTGTTTTTTGATACAATAATTGCCTCAATTAGCAAGGACTCCCAAACCTTTGGAATATATATGTCCTCAATTGGTTCTATTTCTACTCTTTCTAGTGCTTTTTCGCTCTTTAAAAACTTTTCGATTGAATCTTTGCGCTTTTCATAGCTCTCGATGCTGTTGTTTAATTTTTTGTGTCGAATATATTTATCTGTAGTTAAACCCAAAAGAAGCTTTTTGCCTATAGACAAACCATAACGCAAAAACTCTCTGTGACCTTTATGAAAATGGTCAAAAGTACCCCCACAAACCACAATGTTATATTTCATATTTAATGACATAAACCCGCAACTTTCCTTGGCTATTTGGAGACGGAGTATAGCCTAAGTACTTCAATTACCCCTTGAGAAAGAGTGTTAACCGTATCTTCTTGAGGCGCACCTAAAAGAATTGCGTTAACTGCTTCTTTAAGCTTCTCGTTTGCCTTGTCGTTTAAACCATTATCCTCTGTATCACTTGCGAAAAAGGAAGACACGGCATTTTCCGCTTGAGAGGCAAAGGGATAAACAACAGGATTATCTTTCAGAAGATTCGCAAGATCTACTCTTGCGTACGGCTCTCCAAATTCTCTGCTTTTTGACATTTCGGCAAACAATTTCTGTTGTGTTTCTTTTTGTGACAAAAACTTTACAAAAAGCAATGCTTCTTTTTGATGCTTGCTTTTAACAGAAACGCCATTTGCCCAATAACTTGCAATAGTTATATCTCTATTTGGCAAGTGTGGGACAGGGTGAACTTCTAGATTAATGTCCGGATTGGCGGACTTTATTGCAAAGTAATCCTTGGAATAACCAAAATACATTGCCGCCTCTCCTCTTGCAAAAGCAAGAAGCGATGAGTCAAAAGTCTTACTCCACACTCTATCATCTGTTGCAAACGATGTATAAAAACGTAAGGCATCGCTTGCTACGAGCGAATTTGAAGAAAGATTATATAAATCTGCACCGTTTTGCACAAGGAATAAAGAAATTATGTCTCCTGCATGATTAATATTGTCAAACGCCCCAACTGCAGCGCCTGCGGTTTTTATATTGCCATCTGCATCCTTAACAGTAAGCTCTTGCGCAATATTTGCAAAGTCTATCCAATTTGTGGGCGCAGAGACCGAGGCGGCATCAAACAAATCTTTATTTATATATAAAGAAAGCGTGTCTATTCCGACAGGAATTCCATAAATTGCTCCATTTCTAATTAAATCCTTATGTGCAACTTTGTAGTAAAGGGTTGTAAAATCGCTTTTTGTTATCACGTCTTTGGGAAAAGGTACCAAAACATCGGATAACATAGTCCACCACGTATTGTGAAACCAAAAAATATCTGGTCCTGTTTCATTCTTGATTCTGGCTAAAATCCGTTCTCTATATTGTTTTATATCTTGCTTTGCGAAACTTACTTTTATATTTGGATTTTGCTTTTCAAAATCAGCTGTTACTGATTGCACAGCATCTATATCATCCAATAAACCCCAGTACAAAAGCTTTACAATTTCTTCTTTAGGCTCACTTTGTAGTCTTGGAAAGACAAATAGCCATACCACTGCACCAAAAATGGCAACTACTAAAATTCCCAATATTAGCTTTATAAATTTTTTTGCAGTAGATTGAGAGGATTTAGGTACACCAGAAGGAGGTTGTACTGGTAAAGATTGAGGCGAAGTACCAACGGGCTGTGAGCTTTGAGGTTGCTTAAAAATTATATTTTCTTCCATATTCATATTTTAGTATAATACCAAATACGTCTTCTATCAAATGAGAATAAAAATTCTAAAAAAATATATTTTGGGCGCTTCAAAAATTCTGTTTTGGTTTTCCGTGGGGGCAGGGCTTGGGCTATTTCTGTTTGTAAGCTTTGCCTTTATACTTTTTCAAAATATTTACAATAATACTGTTTATCCAGGTGTTATTGTAGAAAATTTGGATTTAGTCGGCAAGACGGAAGCACAAGTTCAAGATATCTTTGCTCAAAAAAACGAAAAACTAGGGAAAATACAATTTGTAATCGAAAGTGCTGTTGGCATAGCTACCGTTTCTGCTTCTCAAATTGACTACGGATATAACGAAGTCTTAATTGCAACACAGACAATAACTCTTGGCAGATCAAAAAACATCTTTTCTGATATAAGTTTGCTGGCACAGGCTTACTTTAAGGGAATACGTTTGCAACCAAGTTATCATTACTCCGAAACCAAACTATTAACTATTTTAGATCCAATCATAAAAGAGCTTTACGTCGAGCCTATAGACGCGGTTTTTAAATTCGAAAATGGCAGAGTAACTACTTTTAGGCAATCCCAAAGTGGCCAAGAGGGAGATATACAGACGCTAAAAAAGGATATATCTGCTACGTTTGCGAAAACAAAATACGCAACAATTCCATTTACAATAACTATTCCTCTTCGAACAAAAGTATTAGAGCCAAATATTACAACAGAGAAGGTTAACAACTTAGGTATTAAAGAACTTATTGGTAAGGGTACATCTTATTTTAAGAATTCTATTCCAAACAGGATTTACAATATAACACTTGCTGCATCAAGACTAAATGGCATTCTGGTAGAACCAGATGAAGCATTTTCTTTTAATAAGGCACTCGGCGATGTATCTTCCTTTACAGGATACAAACAAGCCTACGTCATACAAAACGGAAAAACAATTCTTGGAGATGGGGGAGGAGTTTGCCAAGTCTCAACCACTTTTTTTAGATCGCTTTTAAATGCTGGACTTCCTATTGTCGAAAGACATGCCCACTCATACAGAGTCGGTTACTACGAACAAGACAGTCCACCTGGATTTGACGCAACTATCTATGTAGGCAGCGTTGATTTAAAGTTTAAAAACGACACAGGCAAACATATACTTATTCAATCGTCTGTAGATCCAAAAACTCAAAAGATAACTTTTTCTCTTTTTGGGACATCTGACGGGCGAAAAGTAACAATAAGCAAACCTGTAATTACAAACAGAGTAGCTCCTCCAGAGGCTCTCTATCAAGACGATGCAAATCTTCCAAAAGGAAAGACCAAACAAATAGAATACGCTGCAGAGGGTGCAAAGGTCTCGTTCTCAAGAGACGTAATAAAAGATGAAGAGACAATTCTATCCGACATCTTTAATTCCAATTTTCAACCTTGGCAAGCAGTGTACTTGAGAGGAACGAAGGAGTAGAAACAGGTTCAAAGTTCAAAATGCAAAGTTCAAAGTTACAATTAAAAGTCCAAAATTGTTAAAACTTTTAACTTTAAACTGCAACTTTTAATTTTTAACTTTGAATTTTTAGCTATTATGGAAAAAATAATAAGTGCTGATCAAGCAGTAAAAATTGCAAAAAAGATAAGAGAAAAGGGGCAGAGCATAGTTTTGGCTGGTGGTTGCTTTGATATACTCCACGTTGGTCATATAGCATTTCTTGAAAAGGCAAAAAAATATGGAGAATCCTTATTTGTTTTGCTAGAAAGCGACAAATCTGTTAAGGATAAGAAAGGACATGGTCGTCCAATAAACAGTCAAAAAGAAAGAGCCATAATTTTATCAGCTCTTCATGCTGTTGACTACGTAGTAATGCTGCCATACATTGCGGAAAACGAAAAATATGATAAAATTGTGGCTGCCATAAAACCTTTGTATCTGGCAACAACAGATAAAGACCCTTATGTTTATCATAAAAAACGACAAGCCCTACAAATCGGTGCAAAAGTAGTATTTGTTGGTAAAATAATTTCTGATAAATCAACTACAAGATTGGCACAAATAATAAATGGGCTCTATTTATGAAAAAGATTTTATTAATAATTGGAATAATTTTAGTGCTTGCCATAATTACAGTGATAGGGAAAAATATTGCTTCCAATATGTTAACACCAATTGCTACAATAAACAGCCAATCATTTCATCTTTACGTTGCAAAGACTCCAAAAGAAAAAGAAATCGGTCTATCCAAATACAAGACTCTACCCCAAAACTACGCAATGTTATTCCCTTTTGATCAAGAAGGTTTTCATTCTTTCTGGATGAAAGACATGAAGTTTGCTCTAGATATAATTTTTATAAAAGGAGATACTATAGTAACCATACATAGAAACGCTCTCAACCCCAATGGAGAAAACTCAACAAGTCTCCCAATCTACATGTCTACAACTCCTTCCGATCTGGTTTTGGAGATTAATGCCGGTCTTTCTGAAAAATATGATTTTCAAGAAGGAGATACTGTTATTCTCAAAAACCTCAAAGAGTTATGACAATTTTAGGAATCGAGACTTCTTGCGACGAAACTTCGGCGTCTGTAGTTTACGCAAATCTTAAAAATCAATCAGTTAAAATTTTATCCAATATTGTGGCTTCGTCTTTAACTTTGCATTCAAAAACTGGCGGAATAATTCCAGAAATCGCAGCGCGAGAACAGGTAAAATACATTATTCCTGTAATAGAACAAGCCCTAACGGACTCAAACCTCTATTTTCTATCTTCAAAAAACTATAGTCTATCCTCTATCATCAATCGTCCAAGCATCGATGCAATCGCCATCACCGTCGGCCCTGGCCTTATTGGATCTCTTCTGGTAGGGGTTGAAACTGCAAAAACCTTAGCTTATGCTTGGAACAAGCCAATAATACCAGTTAATCACCTCATTGGCCACATATACGCTAACTGGATGATGGAAGATGGAAAATGGAAGATGGAAAATATTCTATTTCCCGCCATTGCACTCATTGTCTCCGGAGGACACACAGACTTAGTGCTAATGAGGAAACACGGCAACATAAAATGGCTGGGCGGCACGCGCGATGACGCTGCAGGCGAAGCATTGGACAAAATCGGAAGATTACTTGGACTGCCATACCCTGGAGGACCCTCGATTGAAAAAGCTTCAGAACGTGGCGACGCTAGTCGCTTTACGTTCCCAAGACCAATGATTGACTCTGATGACTTTGATTTTTCTTTCTCTGGACTTAAAACTGCAGTATTAAGAAAAACAAAAACAATTCAACAATTTAACAATGAAACAATTGCGGATCTTGCCGCCTCCGTCCAGCAAGCAGTCATCGACGTCCTAGTTGCAAAAACCCTGAAGGCAGCAAAGGCGTATAAAGTCAATTCAATTCTTCTCTCTGGCGGCGTCGCGGCTAATCAAGCCTTACGTGATCGTTTCAAATTGGAAATTGGAAATTTGAAATTGGAAATTCCATTGTCCGTACCGTCGAAAAGTCTCTGTACGGACAATGCTGCCATGATCGCCACCGCAGCATTTTTTAACTACAAACCGACCCCATGGAAAAAAATAACCGCAAATCCAGAGCTATATTTCAACTAAACTACCTCCTTTTTGTGCTACAATGTTAGAAACTTATGCAGGTAGAAATTTTAATTATCATAACTTTTATAATTATCGGTTTTGGGGTAATTATTTTTTTTCTTAATAAAAAACTCTCTGATTTACAAAAAAACAAATCCGATGAGACACTTTTGGAATGGCTAAAGAGCATGCAACAGACGCTCCAGCTTAATTCCTCTGACATAACAAAAGTCTTGCAAGAAAACTCCAAACAGCTCAACGAGAGACTCGATAGAGCCGCTTCTGTAATCAAAGATGTCAACAAAGAAATTGGTCAAATGAGCGAGATTGGCCGCAACATGGCCGAACTCCAAGAATTTCTAAAAAGCCCAAAATTAAGAGGCAACATTGGAGAGCAAGTTCTTAAAGATTTAATATCGCAGATGTTTCCCAAGAACAGTTTTTTTCTTCAATATCAATTTAAATCAGGAGAAAGAGTGGATGCGGCTATAAAAACTGATGCTGGGATCTTGCCCATCGATTCTAAATTCCCAATGGAGAATTTCCAAAAAATGATAAAAGCGTCAGATGACAAAGAAAGAAAAGAAGCGAGAAACGAACTTACAAAGGACGTAAAAAAACACATCGGTCAAATTGCTAAAAAATATATTCTGCCAAACGAAGGAACCATGGATTTTGCCTTAATGTATGTACCCAGCGAGTCTGTATATTACGAAATAGTCAATATGCCAGAAATCATGGATTATGCAAGGAGAGAAAGGGTCTATGTTGTCTCCCCAAGCACTCTTTATGCCCACCTTCAGACAATCCTTCTGTCCTTTGAAGGAAAAAAGATCGAAACTCACTCCCGCGAAGTATTTAGAATTCTTCGATCTGTCCAAATCGATTACAACAAAGTCGAGGAAAATATGGAAATTTTAGGAAAACATATTGGCAATGCTTCTTCGCAATTTAATAATGTCGCA
Organism: uncultured Gammaproteobacteria bacterium; assembly: GCA_964590985.1. Taxonomy (GTDB): domain Bacteria; phylum Patescibacteriota; class Microgenomatia; order Levybacterales; family UBA12049; genus CAZPZA01. The sequence continues at coordinate 86 of CAZPZA010000036.1, read as the reverse complement.
ACTGGATTTAATAGATTGGGGTATAAGCTAAATTCAACAAAAAACCTAGAAGAACGAACAGCGCGTGCACTTGAAGCAAAAGACTC